>NZ_CAUPYL010000031.1:0-20236 GCF_963515265.1 uncultured Frigoribacterium sp. | reverse complement strand
GCGCTGGTCGCCGTGCCCCCGTCCCCGTCCGGGCGGCGGCGGCGGGGATGGGACCCGGTGACGACCCTCGCGCGGGCCGCGGGGGTCTCCGCGTCCTCGGGCGTCCTCGTCGTCCGGCCCGGCCGCTCGTCGTCGCAGAAGCGCCTGGACCGTGAACAGCGCGCTCGGGCCCGTCGGGGCAGCCTGCGCTGCCGGGTCGACCTGACGGGGCACCGGGTGGTCGTCCTCGACGACGTCCTCACGACCGGGAGCACCGTGCAGGAGGCGCGGAGGGCCCTCGAGGACGCAGGCGCCGAGGTGGTCGCCGCGGTCTGCCTCGCGTCGACGCCGCTCGCCGCGCACGCCGCGTCGTGACGCCCCCGGGCCGGGCTCGCGGCCGCCGGTGGGCGACGCGCGGGTGGACGGGAGGTGACAGGGAGGCGTCGACCTGGCTACGGTGGGGCAAAGGCGTGAAAGGACATCCGCCTGGCTGACAGGCGGCACGTCGATAGCCATAGGAGGTCGTCATGGAAATTTCCGTCACGGGTCGAAACGTCGGCATCACCGATCGTTTCCGCGACTACGCCACTGACAAGGCCGACAAGGTGGCGCAGCTCGCCACCAAGGCTCTGGCGCTCGAGATCAAGGTCTCGCGCCACAACGAGAAGGCGAGCGGCCAGGCCGGCGACGACCGCGTCGAGCTCACCCTCATCGGCCCTGGCCCCCTCGTGCGGGCGGAGTCGACGGGAGGCGACAAGTACGTCGCCTTCGACCTCGCGGTCGCGCGGCTGCTCGAGCGGGTACGTCGGGCCAAGGACCGCAAGAAGGTGCACCGGGGCCAGCACAGGCCCACGTCGTTGCAGGAGGCCTCGAGTGCCGACTTCAGCACCCTCGGGGTGGTCCCGGCCGCCGCCGAGACCCTCGACGCGGTCCGCACGGGCAGCGTCCCGACCGTGCAGGGCGAGGTGGCCGAGGAGGAGGACGAGGTCTACACGCCCGTGGTCATCCGCAAGAAGGTCTTCGCGTCGACGCCGATGACCGTCGACGACGCGCTGTACTACATGGAGCTCGTGGGTCACGACTTCTACCTCTTCATCGACTCCGAGACCGATCGCCCCAGCGTCGTCTACCGCCGCAAGGGGTGGGACTACGGGGTCATCGGCCTCGACCAGAGCGCTCCTGAGCTGCAGGAGGCGGCGACGGCCCTGAAGGCGGGCTTCGCCGGCTGACGCCCCGACGCCCCGCCGCGGCGTCGACCCAGGCGGCCACGCCCACGGCGGAGGAGGGAGGACCGCGCCGGTCCTCCCTCCTCCTCCCAGGGCGGTGGCCGCTAGTCTTGTCACCATTCCGTGATCGTCCCGCGAGGGGACGGACACGTCCAGAACCAGGGAGCATCCGTTGGCCAACGTCCTAGAGAAGGTCCTCCGCGTCGGTGAAGGGCGCACACTCCGCAGGCTCAAGGCGTACGCCGCGGCCGTCAACGAGCTCGAGGACGACTTCACGACGCTCACCGACGACGAGCTCAAGAACGAGACCGTCGAGCTGCGCGAGCGCTACGCGGGCGGCGAGTCGCTCGACGACCTCCTGCCCGAGGCCTTCGCCGCCGTCCGGGAGGCCGCGAAGCGGACCCTCGGCATGCGCCACTTCGACGTCCAGCTGATGGGCGGCGCGGCCCTCCACCTCGGCAACATCGCCGAGATGAAGACCGGTGAGGGCAAGACGCTCGTCGCCACGACCGCCGCCTACCTCAACGCGATCGCCTCCCGCGGCGTCCACGTCATCACCGTCAACGACTTCCTCGCGAGCTACCAGTCCGAGCTGATGGGCCGAGTCTTCCGTGCCCTCGGCATGACGACCGGCTGCATCCTCGCCGGGCAGACGCCGGCCGAGCGCCGCGAGCAGTACGCGGCCGACATCACCTACGGCACGAACAACGAGTTCGGCTTCGACTACCTGCGCGACAACATGGCGTGGCAGTCGCAGGACATGGTCCAGCGCGGCCACTTCTTCGCCGTGGTCGACGAGGTCGACTCGATCCTCATCGACGAGGCGAGGACGCCCCTCATCATCTCGGGTCCCGCCTCGGGCGAGGCCAACCGCTGGTTCGCCGAGTTCGCGACGATCTCGAAGCGCCTCGTCGCCGGCACCGACTACGAGGTCGACGAGAAGAAGCGCACCGTCGGCGTGCTCGAGCCCGGCATCGAGAAGGTCGAGGACTACCTCGGCATCGACAACCTCTACGAGTCGGCCAACACCCCCCTCATCTCGTTCCTCAACAACTCCATCAAGGCGAGCGCGCTCTTCAAGCGCGACAAGGACTACGTCGTGATCAACGGCGAGGTGCTCATCGTCGACGAGCACACCGGCCGCATCCTCAGCGGCCGCCGCTACAACGAGGGCATCCACCAGGCCATCGAGGCCAAGGAGGGGGTGGAGGTCAAGGCGGAGAACCAGACGCTCGCGACCGTCACCCTGCAGAACTACTTCCGCCTCTACAAGAAGCTGTCGGGCATGACGGGAACGGCCGAGACCGAGGCCGCCGAGTTCATGAGCACCTACAAGCTCGGCGTCGTCCCCATCCCCACGAACAAGTCGATGCAGCGCATCGACCAGACCGACCTCGTCTACAAGAACGAGACCGCGAAGTTCGAGCAGGTCGCCGAGGACATCGTGGAGCGTCACGAGAAGGGCCAGCCCGTGCTGGTCGGCACCACGAGCGTCGAGAAGAGCGAGTACCTGTCCCGCCTCCTCGCGAAGCGCGGGGTCAAGCACGAGGTGCTGAACGCCAAGAACCACGCCAGGGAGGCGGCGATCGTCGCCCAGGCCGGTCGCTTCGGCTCGGTCACGGTCGCGACGAACATGGCCGGTCGAGGCACCGACATCATGCTGGGCGGCAACGCCGAGTTCCTCGCCGTCGCGGAGATGAACACGAAGGGCCTCAGCCCCTCCGACACGCCTGACGAGTACGAGGCCGCCTGGGACGACGTCTTCGCGGCCAAGAAGGCCGAGGTCGCCAAAGAGGCCGAGAAGGTCATCGAGGCCGGTGGTCTCTACGTGCTCGGCACGGAGCGGCACGAGTCGCGTCGCATCGACAACCAGTTGCGCGGACGCAGCGGCCGACAGGGCGACCCGGGCGAGAGCCGGTTCTACCTGTCCCTCACGGACGACCTGATGCGCCTGTTCAACTCGGGCGCCGCCGAGTCGCTGATGGGCCGCGGCAACGTGCCGGACGACCTCGCGATCGAGAACAAGATCGTCGGCCGTGCCATCCGCTCCGCCCAGTCGCAGGTCGAGTCGCGCAACGCCGAGATCCGCAAGAACGTCCTGAAGTACGACGACGTCCTCAACCGTCAGCGCGAGGCCATCTACGGAGACCGCCGACACATCCTCGAGGGCGACGACCTGCAGGACCGCTCGCAGCGGTTCCTCGAGGACGTCGTCAACGAGGTCATCGACCAGCACACGGGGGAGGGCAGCCCCGACGACTGGGACCTCGACGCCCTCTGGACCGAGCTCCGGACCCTGTGGCCCATCTCGATCACCATCGACGAGGTCATCACCGAGGCGGGGTCCAAGGGCAAGGCGACGCGCGACTTCCTCGGCCAGGAGATCCTCTCCGACGCCAAGGTCGCCTACGGGGCCCGTGAGGAGACTCTGGGCGAGCCCGCGATGCGCGAGCTCGAGCGCCGCGTCGTGCTGTCGGTCATCGACCGGCGCTGGCGCGACCACCTGTACGAGATGGACTACCTCAAGGACGGCATCGGCCTGAGGGCCATGGCGCAGCGCGACCCGCTCGTCGAGTACCAGCGCGAGGGCTACGCGCTCTTCCAGAGCATGATGGGCCAGATCCGCGAGGAGTCGGTCGGGTTCCTGTTCAACCTCGAGGTCGAGGTGCAGTCGCAGGTCGGCGCGGCGGAGACGCCCGTGATCGCCGCCAAGGGCCTCGACGGCGAGAAGCAGCAGCCGAAGCTCGAGTACTCCGCCCCGAACATCGCGGGCGAGGTCGAGGTCCGCGACCAGCGCGGGCGCCTCGAGCAGGCGGCGACGGCCAAGGCGCAGAAGGCCCAGGACGACGCCGAGCGCGGCGACGACCCGGAGGTCGCGGCCGCGCAGGCGACCACCACGTCCAAGCCGGCTGCTCGCGGGGCCTTCGGCCAGACGCAGGGCGGCGGGGCGGCCGGCTCGCCCGTCAACCGCGCGGAGCGTCGCGCAGCCGGCAAGAAGAACGGCTGACGCCGCCGGCACGACGCTGCCCGCACGACCCTGACGGGGCTGCCCACCTCTGGTGGGCAGCCCCGTCGCCGTGCTGGTCAGCGGCTGTGCTCGTCGGAGGCTGTGCTGGTCAGCGGCTGTGCTGGTCAGAGACTGTGCTCGTCAGAGGCTGTGCTGGTCAGAGGATGTGCAGCGCGCTCGCCTGCCAGCGCCCGCCGACGATCTCGAGCCGGATCGCGACGGCCCGCGCGCGACCCCGACCGTGCACGACCACGACCGTCTCGGCGACGCCCGGCACGGGACGGGCGACCTTCACCGTGCCGATCCGGAGGACGGGCCGGACGGGGCGGTCGGCCAGCACGGAGCGCGCCCGGGCGGACAGCTGGACCCGGGCGCGCAGGACGGCGTGGACCTCGGCCGTGACCCAACGGGTCAGCTGCTGGAGGTCACGGGCGCCGGCGAGGACCTCGAGCACCGAGCGGGCGAGGCCCTCGGCGGCCAGGCCCGGGTGGAGCTCCGGCTCCGGGGCCGTCGTCTGCTCCGGGTGCGTCCTCTGCTCCGGTGGGAGCGGCTCGACGAGGAACAGCTCGGCGGGACGATGAGGCCCGTCCGTCCGTTGTGGGGGCTCGTCCAGCCCACGTGGCTCGTCGGGCTCGGACGACAGGAGGGCGAGAGGGGGAGTCATGGGGCTCGGACTTTCGTCGGTGGTGTGGAGTTCAACATATGACATGCCCAGACGGGTCTGTCCCGACCTGCCGCCGATGTGGACAAGTCGCGGCTGCGGGACGGGCGCACGGCCCGCGGCCGACGGCCGCTGGAGGTCGACCTAGACTGGTCGGGTGTCGACGCTCAGTGATCTCGTTCTCGCCCAGGGCCGCTCCAGCGAGGCCGACGTCGAGTGGCTGCACCTCCTGGTCGGCGACTGGCAGCTCCTCGCCGACCTCGCCTTCGCCGACATGGTGCTGTGGGTCCCCACGGACACCGACAGCTACGTCGCCGTCGCGCACGCGCGACCCTCGAGCTCGGCCACGCTCTTCTACCGCGACTTCGTCGGCCAGGAGGTGCGCCCCGAGTGGCGATCCCAGATCCAGCAGGCCTTCGAGACGACGCGCATCGTCGACTCGGCGGCGCCCGACTGGTACGAGGAGACCCCGACCCGTGTCCGGGCCGTGCCCGTCCTCCGCCGGCTCGGCGCGAGCCGACCCGACGTGACCGAGGCGCCCATCGCGGTCATCACGCGACACACGAACCTGAGCGAGGCGCGCACGCCGAGCCGCCAGGAGCTCACCTTCAACCAGTGCAGCAACGACCTGTTCGCGATGATCGCCGCGGGGGACTTCCCCGATCTCGGCGCTCCGACCGGCCCTCGCCGGGGCGCTCCCCGCGCCTCCGACGGCCTGCTCCGGCTCGACGTCGACGGCATGGTCACCTTCGCGAGCCCGAACGGCCTGTCGGCGTTCAACCGGATGGGCTTCGCCGGCGAGCTCGAGGGCGAGTCGCTGGCCGAGGTGACGACCGGGCTGCTGCAGGGCAAGCTCGTCATCGACGAGTCGCTCCCGCTCGTCGTCACGGGGCGGGCGCCGTGGCGCACGGACATCGAGGCGCGGGGCGTGACTGTCTCGCTGCGAGCCATCCCGCTGCGCGACAAGGGCGAGCGCGTGGGCGCCGTCGTGCTCTGCCGCGACGTCACCGAGCTGCGCCACCAGGAGCGCGAGCTCATCACCAAGGACGCGACGATCCGCGAGATCCACCACCGGGTCAAGAACAACCTGCAGACCGTCGCCTCGCTCCTGCGCATCCAGGCCCGACGGACGCACACGGACGTGGCCCGCGAGGCCCTGACCCAGGCCATGCGCCGCGTGGCCTCCATCGCTGTCGTGCACGACACCCTGTCCGAGGGGCTCAGCCAGAACGTCGACTTCGACACGGTCTTCGACCGGGTCCTCATGCTGATCACCGAGGTGGCGTCGAGCCACGCCACCACCGTGCGACCCACCAGGACCGGCAGCTTCGGCGCCCTCCCGAGCGAGTACGCGACCCCCTTGGCGCTGGCGCTCACCGAGCTCGTGACCAACGCCGTCGAGCACGGCCTCGACGGTCGCGACGGAGTCGTCGAGATCTCCGCCGAACGCGACGACGAGCAGCTGACGGTGAAGGTGCGCGACGACGGCGTCGGCCTGCCCGAGGGCAAGGTCGGCTCCGGTCTGGGCACGCAGATCGTCCGGACGCTCATCCAGGGCGAGCTCGGCGGCACCATCGACTGGCACACGCTCGTCGGGAACGGCACCGAGGTCACCATCGAGATCCCGTTCCGGTGGCTGACCCGGTCCTGACGAACGACGTCAGACGCGCCAGGAGCGACGGCTCGGAGGGCCGGACGCGACGAGGCCGGCTCCCCCGTGGGGGAGCCGGCCTCGTGGTCGTCTTGCCGTCGCCTAGCTGGCGCGGCGGGCGCGGGCTGCGCGGCGCTTCAGCGCTCGGCGCTCGTCCTCGCTGAGCCCGCCCCACACGCCGGAGTCCTGACTGGTCTCCAGGGCGTACTGAAGGCAGGTCTCCGTGACCGTGCAACGGCCGCAGACGGTCTTCGCCTTCTCGATCTGGTCCACGGCGGGGCCCGTGTTGCCGACCGGGAAGAACAGCTCCGGGTCAGCGGTCAGGCAGGCGGCTTTGTCACGCCAATCCATCGATGGGTACTCCTTTGGGTGCTGGACCGGGCACGTCGAAGCGCCGGGTTCCGGTGGGGGGAAGAAAGCCGAGAGACTTCGATTCATTGGGAGGCGCGCACCACGACGTACGCGTCACTTCGACCTCGAATATGGTCGCATACTGGAACCGCCAGATCAAGGATTCTCAGGAGGGATCGAGCGTGACCGAACAGTCCGGAGACACCCCTCCCGAGAGGACAGGTCGTTCTGCGACACCGTCGCGTCCCGCCCTCTTCTGGCTGCTCGTCCTGCTGCTCGCGGCGGAGGCGGCGCTGCTCGCCGTGGCGACGGCGTACCTCCTGATCGAGATCCTCACGGTGCAGCCGGATTCCTACGCGGCCGCCGCGGCGATCCTGCTGCTCACCCTTATCGCCACGGTCTGGCTCGGCGCCATCGTCGTCGGCGCGCTCCGGGGCCGAGGCTGGATCAGGGGAGCCGCGATCGTGTGGCAGGTGCTGCAGATCGCCGTCGGCGTCGGAAGCCTGCAGGGCACATTCGCCAACCCCTCCGTGGGGCTCTGGCTCATCGTGCCCGCCGTGCTCGTCGTGGTGCTGCTGCTCGTCCCCAGCGTCGTCGCCGTGACCTCCGCTCGCGACGACGCCCCGCCTCGCACGTACTGAACGGCGCGGCAGGGCGGGGCGTGATCGGGAGCGCTCAGTCCAGGCCGAGCTTCTTCCGCAGCGACGCCACGTGGCCCGTCGCCTTCACGTTGTACAACGGCAGCTGCACGACGCCCTGCTCGTCGAGCACGAACGTCGACCGGATCGTGCCGGTGAAGACGCGGCCGTAGTTGTTCTTCTCGCCCCAGGCGCCGTACTCCTGGTGCACCGTGAGCTCCGGGTCGGACAGGAGGGGGAAGTTCAGGCCCTGCTCGTCCTTGAACCGGCGGAGCGCCTCCGGGGCGTCCTTCGACACGCCCAGCACCTGGTAGCCCGAGCCCGCCAACGAGTTGATGTTGTCGCGGAAGTCGCACGCCTGCGTCGTGCAGCCCGGCGTCGACGCCGCCGGGTAGAAGTAGACGATCACCTTGCGACCCGCGAAGTCCGACAGCGAGACGGGCGCGCCCGACTCGTCGTCGAGGGTGAACGAGGGCGCCGCGGCGCCCTTCTCGAGCTTCGTGGACATGGGGCTCCGATCTCACGGCGCACGGGGGCACCGGTGGCTCTCAGGGGGTCGATTCTCATGCTAGAGTCATTCCTCGTTGCGGAGTGATCCGGAACAGGCACCTCTAGCTCAATTGGCAGAGCAACTGACTCTTAATCAGTGGGTTCTCGGTTCAAGTCCGAGGGGGTGCACCACAAAATTGATCCCCCGTGTTCGAAGCTTCGCTTCTTCGCGGGGGATTTTGTTCCACGCCTTTCGTCGCCTCCGGCGACGTGCGGCTCGGGCTGGGCGGCACCGAGACTCGTGCCCGCCAGGTGCTGGTGACTCGGGGCTCGGGGCGGCGCTTCGCTGGCCCCCCTTCGGCGGCGGATGAGTCGGGCGGCGCTTCGCTGGGCCCCTTCGGCGGCGGATGAGTCGGGCGGCGCTTCGCTGGCCCCCTTCGGCGGAGGTGGGGTGGGGGCGGCGCTTCGCTGGCCCCCCTTCGGCGACGGGGGAGGCGAGGGCAGGGGCGGGGCCTAGGGTGGCCGGATGGCGACTGTTGTGGTGGTGCGGCACGGGCGGACGACGGCGAACGCGACGGGGGTGCTCGCGGGGCGCACTCCCGGGGTGCTGCTCGACGAGGTCGGACGGCAGCAGGCCGCCGCGACCGGGGCGAGGCTCGCCGTGGTGCCGTTCGCCCGGGTCGTGACCTCTCCGCTCGAGCGGTGCCGGGAGACGACCGAGGCCATCGTGGCGCAGCAGTCCGCCGACGCCGCCTTCAGCGTGCTGGTCGACGACGCGATCACCGAGTGCGACTACGGGGACTGGCAGGGCCGGCCCCTCTCGGAGCTCGCGGGCGAGGACCTCTGGCAGACGGTCCAGCGCCAGCCGTCGGCCGTGACCTTCCCGGGCGGCGAGACGATGTCGGGCATGCAGCACCGCGCCGTCAGCGCGATCCGCGCCCACGACGCCGCGGTCGAGCGTGAGCACGGCCCGGGCGCCGTCTGGCTCGCGGTCAGCCACGGAGACATCATCAAGTCGGTCCTCGCCGACGCGCTCGGCGCGCACCTGGACCTGTTCCAGCGCATCTCGGTCGGACCGGCCTCGGTGTCGATCCTCCGGTACGGCGCGCACCGCACCGACGTCCTCGCCACCAACACCGACGGAGGCGACCTCAGCTGGCTGCGGGGCTCGGCGCCGAGCGCCGACGCCGCGGTCGGGGGAGGCGCGGGCACCGTCTGAGAGCCGGCCCCGGACACCCGTCCGCACCGCTCGTAGGATGGCGACATGCCCACCATCGTCCACGGGTTCGACTGGCCCGACCGCGTCGTCGTCGGCACCGTCGGGCTGCCCGGAGCCCGCACCTTCTACCTCCAGGCCCGCGACGGCCGACGCGTCGTCAGCGTCGCCCTCGAGAAGGAGCAGTCCGCCGTCCTCGCCCACAAGATCGACGAGATCCTCGACGAGGTGCGCCGCGTCGAGGGCAACCCCGCCAGCGTCCCCGAGACCACGCCCGAGGAGCTCGTCGACCACGCGCCCCTCGACCAGCCGGTCGAGGCCGAGTTCCGCGTCGGCGCCCTGAGCCTCGGCTGGGACCCGTCCACCGCCCAGGTCGTCGTCGAGGCCTACCCCCTCGCCGATCCTGACGACGATCTCGACCCGGACCCGGACGACGCCGGCGAACCCGTCGAGATGATGACCCTGAGGCTCCCCGTCGGCACCGCCAGGGCCTTCGCCGCCCGCACCCTCGAGGTCGTGGGCGCCGGTCGGCCGCTCTGCCCCCTCTGTGGCGCCCCCATGGACCCCGAGGGCCACGTCTGCGCCGTCCCCGGCGACTCCTGGTGACGACCGGGCCCGACCTGGTGACGGGGGAGCTGACGCTCACGGGCCGGGTGACCACCGCCTCCAACGCGACGTTCGTCGGCGAGGTCGAGGGCGTGGTCGTCGTCTACAAGCCGGTCGCGGGCGAGCGACCCCTGTGGGACTTCCCGGACGGCGACCTCGCCTCCCGGGAGGTCGCCTCCTGGCACGTGTCCGAGGCGCTCGGCTGGGACGTCGTCCCGCGCACCTGGCTCCGTGACGGCCCGCTCGGCCCCGGCATGGTGCAGCTCTGGTGCGACGTCGACCCCGAGCAGGACGCCGTCGACCTGCTGCCCTCGGCCGACGTGCCGGAGGCGGGTTGGCGCACGGTGCTCGAGGGGCTCGACGAGGACGACGAACCGGTGGCGCTCGTCCACGAGGACTCCGCCGCCCTCCGCCGGATGGCCGTCTTCGACGTCGTCGTGAACAACGCGGACCGCAAGGGCGCCCACGTCCTGGCGATGCCGGACGGCCGACGACACGGAGTCGACCACGGCCTGACCCTGCACGTCGAGCACAAGCTCCGCACCGTCCTGTGGGGCTGGGCAGGCGAGCCCCTGACGGGCGACGAGCTCGACGGCGTCGCCCGGGTCGAGCGGCAGCTCGACGGCGAGCTGGGGGCCGTCCTCGGCGGGCTGGTCACCGAGGCCGAGCTCGCGGCGCTCCAGGCCCGGTGCGCCCGGCTCCGGTCGACGGGCGCCTTCCCCGAGCCCGAGGGCCAGGCACCCGCCGTCCCCTGGCCGCTGTTCTGACCTCGGCTGCCCGGGCGCCGCGGTCTAGTCCTGTCCGCGGTCGTCGCGGGGCAGCTGCGACGACGCGTCGCGACCGGTGACCGGGTAGGGGCCCGTCATGCCCTCGCGCAGCCGTGCCGCCGCGAGGATGCGGTCGCGCTGGAGGTGCCAGCCGAGGATCAGCAGCGGGATGATGACGACGAGCGACATGACGGTGAACGAGCCGATCGGCCAGTCGATCGCCATCAGCACGACGACCGCGAGCAGGAACGCCAGCGTGAGGTAGCTCGTCACGGGCGCGCCGGGCAGGCGGAACGACGGCTCTTCCGCCTTGCCCTCCTTGGCCCACTGCCGCAGCCGCATCTGGCAGAGGATGATCGTGCCCCACGCGGTGAGGATGCCGAGCGACGCGATGTTGAGGACGATCTCGAACGCGGTGTTCGCGCCGACGACCGCGTTGAGGACGACGCCGAGCAGGGTGATGCTGGCGGTGAGCAGGATGCCGCCGAAGGGCACGCCGCCCTTCGACATCTTCGTCGTGAACTTCGGCGCCGAGCCGTTCATGCCCATCGAGTGCAGCACGCGGCCGGTCGAGTAGAGGCCGGCGTTGAGGCTCGAGAGCGCGGCGGTGACGACCACGAAGTTCATGATCGAGCCGGCGACCTCGCCCACCTCGGGGCTGCCGATGCTGCCGAAGAACGTGACGAACGGGCTCTGGCCGGCCTCGTACGACGTGTAGGGCAGCAGCAGCGACAGCAGCACGAGGCTGCCGACGTAGAACACCGCGATGCGGACGATGACGGTGTTGATCGCCCGGGGGACGACCTTCTCCGGGTGCTGCGTCTCGCCCGACGCGGTGCCGACGAGCTCGATCGCCGCGTAGGCGAACACGACGCCCTGGATGACGATGACCGCCGGCAGGATGCCGTTCGGCAGGATCCCGCTCGCCGCGATCACCGACCAGCCCGTGTCGATCGACTCCCCGCCGCTCGTCACGGGGAACGACGCGGCGAGCCAGACGACCCCGACGACGAGGAAGACCACGAGGGCGGCGACCTTGATGATCGCGAACCAGAACTCCATCTCGCCGAACACCTTGACCGCCAGCAGGTTGACGGACAGCACGACGGCGAGGGCCACGAGGGCGAGCAGCCAGTCCGGCGCAGAGGTGAAGGCGCTCCAGTAGTGCAGGTAGAGCGCCACGGCGGTGACGTCGACGATGGCCGTCATGGCCCAGTTGAGGAAGTACATCCAGCCGGCGGCGTAGGCGGCCTTCTCTCCGAAGAACTCACGGGCGTACGAGACGAACGACCCCGAGGAGGGGCGGTGCAGCACGAGCTCGCCGAGGGCGCGCAGGATGAAGAAGGCGAAGACGCCGCAGACCGCGAAGACGATCGCCAGCGCGGGGCCCGCCGAGGCGAGCCGGCCGCCGGCGCCGAGGAACAGTCCTGTCCCGATCGCACCGCCGATGGCGATCATCTGGAGCTGGCGCGGCTTGAGGCCCTGGTGGAACCCCTCCTGCTCGTGCGAGAAATCCTGGGGAACGTGGTCGGGGGCGGCGGCGCGGCCACCCTCGTTCGAGGGGCTCGTCATGGGACGACCGTAGACCCCTCGGTGCACGATGTGCACCTTCCCCCGCCGCAGCGCGCGGGACCAGGAGGCGCGGCCCGGTCCGTGCAGGCTCTGTAACGATGGGGTCTCGATCGAGATCCCCGCAGGCACGGGCGACACGCCGTCGCGGGGGACGCGCACGGTCCCCAGGGAGGGGGTCGGCGACTTGGTCGTCACGTGTCGTCCACGCTACCGTCGTGTCGACCCGGTCAGCCGGGTCCGTCATCATCAGGACGCGCTGCCGTCGGCCCCCACGACCACCGGGCCGAGGCGACGTACGGTCTGGTGGCGCCGGCGCCGGTCCCGTGACCGGCCCCAGCGGGGTACGGGTTCGCGAGGCAGACCAGGCACGACGCCGGTCACGCGCCGCTTGAGCCGGTCCGTCCCGCACGTGCCGTCGACCCGTCCGCCCGACCTGGACGCCGCCGACGGCTCCGGCCCGAGCGGCCGGACGCCCCCTTGGCGTGCGCATGGAGAGCCCGTGACCACCACCCCCGCAGTGCGAGCCCGGAACCTGTACAAGGTGTTCGGCCGCCGCCCCAAGGACGCCGTGACCCGCCTGGAGGCGGGCGCCACCCGAGCCGAGGCCGCGTCCCTCGGCACGGCCGCCGTCATCGACGCCTCCTTCGACGTGCAGCCCGGCGAGATCTTCGTCGTGATGGGCCTGTCCGGCTCCGGCAAGTCGACGCTCATCCGGATGCTCAACGGCCTGCTCGAGCCCACCTCCGGCTCGGTCGAGGTGTCGGGGTCCGCCATCTCCGACGTGCCCGCCGCGCGCCTCCGCGAGGTGCGGCGTCAGAACGTGTCGATGGTGTTCCAGCACTTCGCACTGCTGCCGCACCGCACCGTGCTCGACAACGTCGCCTACGGCCTCGAGGTCCAGGGCGTCCCCAAGGCCGACCGTCTCGCCAAGGCGAGGGAGATGACCGAGGTCGTCGCCCTCGGCGGCTGGGAGGACAAGCTGCCCTCCGAGCTGTCGGGCGGCATGCAGCAGCGCGTCGGCCTGGCCCGGGCGCTCGCCGCCGAGACCGACATCCTGCTGATGGACGAGGCGTTCAGCGCCCTCGACCCGCTCATCCGCCGCGAGATGCAGGAGCAGCTGCTCGAGCTGCAGGCGACCCTCGGCAAGACGATCGTCTTCATCACCCACGACCTCAACGAGGCGATGTTCCTCGGCGACCGGATCGCCGTCATGCGCGACGGCCGCATCGTGCAGATCGGCACGCCGGAGGACATCCTCACCGACCCGGCGAACGACTACGTCGCCCAGTTCGTGCAGGACGTCGACCGTGCGCGGGTGCTCACCGCGTCGAGCGTGATGGAGCCGGCCCGCGCGGTGGTCCAGCTGACCGCCGGCCCGCGCGGCGCGCTCCGCACGCTGCGTGACCTGCAGACCGCGGCGCTGTTCGTGCTCGGCCGCGACCGCAAGCTCCTCGGCTGGGTGCGCGACGGTCACGTGATGCGCCAGGTCAAGGCCGCCGACACCGACCTCGCCTCGATCGTCAACGCCGAGTTCGCGAAGGTCGGCCCCGACGCCGCGCTCGTCGACCTCTTCGAGCTGGCCGTCGAGAGCCCCCTGCCCATCGCCGTGGTGGACGACCGCGACCGCCTGATCGGCGTCATCCCGCGCGTCACGCTGCTCGCCGCGCTCGGCGGGGTCGACACCTCGACGTCGCCGATCCCCGTGCTCGAGCCCGTGACCCGCTACAGCGAGAGCGAGCTCGACGAGACCCTCGCCGCGCCTGCCGGCGTCCCGACCGCGACCACCGAGGGAGCCCTCCGATGAACGAGTACCTCCGCATCCCCTTCGGCGACGCCGTCGCCGTCGTCGTCGACTGGGTCACGACCCACCTCGGCGGCTTCTTCTCCGTGATCCGCGCGATCGTCACGTTCTTCTACGAGTGGGTCGAGTACGCCCTGAGCGCACCTCCCTTCTGGGCGGTCGTCATCGTGATCGCGGCCCTCGCGTTCCTCGCCAAGGGCTGGAAGTTCGGCCTCGGCACCGCGGCGGGCCTGCTCTTCATCGGCACGCTCGGCCAGTGGGAGAACGCCATGTCGACGCTCGCGCTGGTCCTCGTCGCGGGAGCTGTCGCGATCGCCCTGAGCATCCCGCTCGGCGTGCTCGCGGCCAAGTCGGACCTGGCGTCGCAGATCATCCGTCCCGTCCTCGACTTCATGCAGACGACGCCGGCGTTCGTCTACCTGATCCCCGCTCTGCTGCTGTTCCGGATCGGCGTCGTCCCCGGCATCGTCGCGACCGTGGTGTTCGCGATGGCTCCCGGCGTCCGGCTCACCGAGCTCGGCATCCGCGGGGTCGACAAGGAGGTCGTCGAGGCCGGCCACGCCTTCGGCTCGTCGCCCTGGCGCATCCTCCGCCAGATCCAGCTGCCCCTCGCGAAGCCGAGCATCATGGCCGGCGTCAACCAGGTCATCATGCTCTCGCTCTCGATGGTCGTCATCGCCGGCATGGTCGGCGCGGGCGGGCTCGGCGGCGACATCGTCGCGAGCCTGAACCGGATCGACATCGCGCTCGGGGCGGAGGCCGGCATCTCGGTCGTCGTGCTCGCGATCATCCTCGACCGGATGACCGCGGCCCTCGGCGCGGACCGTCGGGCACGGCGACGCCCCCTCCGCAGCGGTGCCGGCCGGGACGACGCTCCCGCCCCGTCGCCGAGCACCCAGGAGGCGCGCACCGCCGACAGCGAGCAGCCCGTCCCCGTCGGGGCCGGCGCGTGAGCCCGCAGCCCTTCACCAGCACCAGCACCCGCACCCGCACCCGCACCAGCACCTCGAACACACCGATCGTCCCCGGAAGGACACCCATGAAGAAGCGCACCATCGCCGCCTCCGTCGCCCTCGGCACCACCGCCGTCCTCGGCCTCGCCGCCTGCTCGCCTCCCGGCAGCTCGTCGTCGGCCGAGACGCTCGACAACGGCGACGAGAGCGTCGTCGAGCTGGCCGTCTTCAACGGCTGGGACGAGGGCATCGCCGCGTCGTGGCTCTGGAAGTCGGTGCTCGAGGACGAGGGCTACACGGTCAACCTGCAGATGGCCGACGTCGCTCCCGTCTACTCGGGCCTCACCACCGACGACTACGACGTCGTGCTCGACACCTGGCTGCCGACCACCCACGCGGACTACGTCGAGCAGTACGGCGACGACCTGACCGACCTCGGCGCGTGGAACGACGACGCCAAGCTCGCCGTCGCGGTCAACGCCGACGCCCCGATCGACTCGCTCGAGGAGCTGAACGCGAACGCCGACCTCTTCGGCGGCTCGATCGTCGGCATCGAGCCCGGCGCCGGCCTGACGACGGCCGTGCAGGACGCGACCATCCCCGACTACGGCATCGACGCCCTCGAGCTGCAGACCTCGTCCACGGCCGCCATGCTCACCGAGCTGAAGAGCGCCACCGAGGCCGGCGAGAACATCGCCGTGACCCTGTGGAGCCCGCACTGGGCGTACGACGCGTTCCCGATCAAGGACCTCGCCGACCCGAAGGGCACGCTCGGCGACGCCGAGGGCATCCACTCGTTCGGCGGCAAGAGCTTCACGGCGAACTTCCCGCAGCTGACCGAGTGGCTCGAGGGCTTCGAGATGGACACCGAGACCCTCTCGTCGCTCGAGAACGCCATGTTCAACAGCCGTGTCGACGGCAGCGACTACACCGAGGTCGTCGACGAGTGGATCGCCGAGAACCAGGACTACGTGGACGGCCTCACCAGCTGACCCGAACCTCCTCGTCCCGCGCCCTGCGGGCACGATCTCGCCCCGTCCGGCTCTGCCGGGCGGGGCGTCGTCGTACCCCGGTGCCGGGCGTCCGCACAGGCGGACCACCGGGGACGCACGGCAGAGCCCCAGGAGAGAACAGGGGAGGCGCGGGTAGCGTCGGTCTCGCACGTCCCCCACGAAAGGCACCACCCCGTGACCACGATCGCCGTCGAGCCCCTCCGCCGCAGCGCGCAGCTCAGCACCCGGATCGTCTCCGGCGGTCTCGTCCAGGTGTCGACTCCCGACCGCGTCCTCGGCCACGTCCGCGACGAGGGCGGCGTGCACGTGGCCCTCAAGGGGCCGAACCCCGCCTGGGCCGAAGAAGTCGGCCGCTACGCCACGCTCGGCATGGCCCTCGAGGCCCTGCGCCTCCGCAAGCGCTCCGTCTGATCCGTCGCCGGGGGCGTCGGGGTGGTCGTCGGGAGGCCCGAGGTCGGTGACGCTTGCGTCAGTCGCCCACGCCCGCGAAGAACGACGTGAGCTCGCGGTCGATCCGGGCACGCGCCTCCTCGTCGCTGATCGACGGTTCTCCGTCGCCCGGCTGCTCTCCGTAGCTGCCGAACTGGGCGTGGGCGAGGCCCGGGATCTGGACGACGGTCGCGTCGGCCGGGAGCATGTCGCGGTAGCGCTCGATGTCGTCGGGGGTGCTGAGCCCGTCCTCGCCTCCGCCGAGGCTGACCACCGGCAGGTCGCCGCGCCCTGACAGGTCGGTCGTCGCGCAGTACGAGCCGAAGAGGACGAGGCCGTCGACGGCAGGGTCGTCAGCGGCGTACTGGCAGGCCCGCACCCCGCCGAGGGAGTGACCGCCCACGGCCCAGTTCGTGACCTCGGGCGCGAGGTCGGTGAAGTGGCTGAGCGGACGCGGGTCGAGGATGCCGAAGCCGAGCACCGGTCGCTCGACGACGACCGTGACGCCGGTGGCGACGAGCCCGGCGAGCACCTGCTCGTAGGCCTGCGGGTCGACGCGGGCGCCGGCGACGAAGACGAGGCCCTGGTCGAGCGCCGCCGTCCGCGCCGGGCGCATCACGACGACGTCGGGCCGGTCGACGACGTCGACGCGGGGGTCGTCCGCGACGGCGGCCAGCGAGGAGGCGGTGGCCGACATCGGCGTCTTGGCCCAGACGAAGAAGCCGGTCGCCACCAGGACGACCACGGCGAACAGCACCAGGGCCACGGACTTCAGCACGCGACGCGTCCGGCTGCGCGGCGACCCGCGACGTCGGCGTCCGGGAGGTGGCGAGGACGTGGCGTCGTCGTGACGGGAACCTGTGGATCGACTCACGGTCCCAGTCTGACGGCAGCGAGGTCGGCCGGGCGCCCTCCCCGTGCGACAGGGTGGACGGATGCCTTGGATCCAACTGCTCATCTCGGTGGCCGCTGCCGTCGTGCTCACCTTCGTCGTCTCCGCCGTGGTCGGCCTCGTCGTGGGGCTCGTCGCGAAGAAGAAGGAGTGGGCCGCGGCGCTCGTCGAGCGCATGCGCCGTCCGTTCCGGTGGACGCTGCTCGTCGTCCTCCTCACGATCGCGCTCCGCACCTCCCTGCCGGCCCTGCTCGGCTCCCCGTACGCCGGGGACGACGTCGTGGCGCAGCTGTTCCGCGTCGCCGTGATCGTCGTCGTGGCCTGGTTCGTCGGTGCCCTGGCCCTGTTCTTCGAGGACCTCGGACTCGCGCGGTACCGGATCGACACCGCCGACAACCGGATCGCGCGGCGGGTGCGGACGCAGGTGCTGATCCTCCGTCGCCTCACGATGGTGGTCGTGGTGGTCATCGCGGCGGGGGCGATCCTGCTCGGCTTCCCCGGGGTCGAGGCAGTCGGTGCGAGCGTCCTCGCCAGCGCCGGGCTCGTCTCGGTCGTGGCGGGGCTCGCCGCGCAGTCGACCCTCGCGAACGTGTTCGCGGGGATCCAGCTCGCCTTCAGCGACGCGATCCGCATCGACGACGTCGTGGTGGTCGAGGGGCAGTGGGGCCTGATCGAGGAGATCACGCTCTCGTACGTGGTCGTGCACATCTGGGACGACCGTCGTCTCGTGCTGCCGTCGACATACTTCACCACCACGCCGTTCGAGAACTGGACCCGCCGCAACAGCGAGCTGCTCGGCGACGTCGAGCTCGACCTCGACTGGCGCGTCGACCCCGGGGCGATGCGCGACGAGCTCGACCGCATCCTCGAGCGCACCGACCTCTGGGACCGCCGGACGAAGGTGCTCCAGGTGACCGACGCGACCGGCGGCTGGGTGCGCGTCCGGGTGCTCGTCACCGCCAAGGACGCCGGCACCCTCTTCGACCTGCGCTGCCTCGTGCGCGAGGACCTCGTCTCGTGGCTGCACCGCGTCTCGCCCCAGGCCGTGCCGCGCACCCGCGTCCAGACGGTCGAGGCAGAGCCCGAGCCGACGACGCGCCGTCCGTCCCGGTCGACCTCAGAGTCGGGCGGCCTGTTCTCGGGCGAGAACGCCGGGTCGGAGCGCACGCAGCTCTTCACCCAGGCGATCCCTGTCCAGCGCGACGCCGACCCCGAGCCGCGGCCCTACGCCGCGACGATGGGCGCCGAGGACGAGCGCGACCCCCACGTCGACCGCTCGTTCGACGGCCGTCCGACGGGCCGCCCCGACCGCTGAGCCCGGTCTCGACGCACGAAGGAGGCGCGCCCCCGGTCGGGGACGCGCCTCCTTCGTGCCTGCGCCGGCAGGTCAGCCGGCCGGGGGCGGAACGGTCAGTCGTTCTCGTTCGCGGCCTCGACCACGTTGCCGACCGCGATGGCCGTCGTGGCCGCCCAGGCCACGGCGGTGAGCAGCAGCCGCCAGTCGCGGGGGCCGGAGCTGAGGCTCTTGAGCAGGCTGACGCCCGAGAAGAGCGAGCTGATGATCGCTCCGTTGAAAAGGAATTTGCGCACGGTTCTCTCCTGGTGATCGGTGCCTCCACCGTACTCGTCAGGCCGCGGAGCGCACCGGGGCGGATCGGTGCAGTGCGTGCACCGCGTGGGGTCGTAGGGTGAGCTGCCCGGCTCGCCCGGTCCGGGCTCGTCGGCCGGAGGAGACCTGGTGCGCACTGCCGTGCTCGGAGCAGCGTTGCTCGTCGTCGGGCTCGTCGCCCTGCTCGCCGGGGTGCTCACGCTCGACGAGCTGGGCGCGCTCGTCGAGCGCGTGGCGCCGGTGCTCGGCTTCGTCGTCGCGCTGACGATCGTGTCGGAGCTCGCGGCTGAGGCGGGCCTCTTCTCGTGGCTGGCCGGCTTCGCGGCACGAGCGGCGCGCGGCCGGGTCGTCGTGCTCTGGGCCTTCGTCGTCGCGCTCGCGCTCGGCTGCACGATCTTCCTGTCGCTCGACACGACCGCCGTGCTGCTCACCCCCGTGGTGGTGCTCGTCGCCCGGCGCGTCGGGCTGCCGCCGATGCCGTTCGCCCTCACGACGGTGTGGCTCGCGAACTGCGGCTCGATGCTGCTGCCGGTGTCGAACCTGACCAACCTGCTGGCCCTCGACGCCCTCGGGTCGCCGTCGCCCGCCTCCTTCGCCGCGCTCGTGGCGCCGGCGGCCGTGGTCGCCGCCGTCGTGCCGGTCGTCGCGGTCGGCCTGCGCTACCGCCGCGAGCTGAGCGGGCGCTTCGAGGCTCCTGCGCGGGAGGAGGCCGGCGACCGCGTGCTCTTCGTCGTGGCCGCCGTCGCCGTGGCGCTGCTCGTGCCGGCGCTCGTCAGCGGGATAGAGGTGTGGATCCCGGCAGCCTTCGCCGCGCTCGTCCTCGTCGTCGTCACCGCCGCGCGGCGGCCGTCGACGCTGCGGCTCGGCCTCGTCCCCTGGGGCACGATCGTCTTCGCCAGCGGCCTGTTCGTCGTCGTCGAGGCGGCGCACTCGCTCGGGCTCGCCGACGCGCTCGCCGTGCTCGTCGGCTCGGGCGACGGGCTGCCCGACCTGCTGCGCCTCGCCGCCGGCAGCGCGGCCGCGGCCAACGTCGCGAACAACCTGCCGGCCTACCTCGCCCTCGAGCCCGTCGCCGGCTCGCCGCTGCGGCTCGTCGCCGTGCTCGTCGGCGTCAACGTCGGCTGCCTGGTCGCGCCCTGGGCCTCGCTCGCGACGCTGCTCTGGCACGGCCGGCTGACGTCGATGGGCGTCGAGGTGAGGTGGCGCGGAGTCGTGCTCGGCGGGCTCGGGGTCGCGGTCGTCGCCGTGCCGCTCGCCGTCGTCGCCACGGTGCTCGTCGGGGCGTAGGCCGCCGCGGCTCCGCCCGCGGACGCGGCGCCGGCGGCCAGCGCTGCTCGCGCGTGCCTCAGCGTGCGCCGCAGCATGTCCGTGAGCAC
>NZ_CAUPYL010000030.1:0-20796 GCF_963515265.1 uncultured Frigoribacterium sp. | reverse complement strand
CCGCGACCCGCACACGCCTCTGCGCTGGGGGCGGCGCGGCGGTGCTCCCCGCGGGGAAGCAGCGCCCCGCTCCCTCGCCCCCTCGGTCGGTGGTACCGGTGGGCCCACCGGTACGACGTCCCTTCTCGCCTACCTAGGCACGGGTCCGCGGGGCCGAGGGCGCCCGCGCACGGCCCCCGCCGCCCGCGCACAGAACCCCTCGAACACAGAGAAGCGGGGCCCGTCCCTCTCGGAACGAGCCCCGCCTCCTGGTGTCGCTGGCCTGCTAGTCGTTGCCTCGCAGGATGGCGAGGAGACGCAGGATCTCGACGTACAGCCACACGACGGTCATGACCAGGCCGAAGGCGGCCGACCAGCCGTAGATGCGCGGGGCGCCGCGCTCGACGCCCGTCTTGATGTTCGTGAAGTCGAGCACCAGCGAGTAGGCGGCCATGAGGATGACGAGGACGCCGAGGGCTGCACCGATCGGGATATTGGTGCCGGGGATCGGCTCGCTGCGGAGGCCGAACGGCTGGTCGTTGACGCCGAAGAGCATGAGGCCGACGTTGACCAGTGAGAACAGCGCGTAGCCGACCATCGCGACCATGAAGATCTTGGTGGCCTTCGCCGACTCGCGGACCTTTCCGCTCTTGAAGAGCAGCAGGGTGACGACGAAGACGGAGCCCGTCCCGAGCAGGGCCTGCACGGCGATGCCGGGGTAGATCTGCTCGAAGATGGCGGAGATGCCACCGACGAACAGGCCCTGCGCTGCCGAGTAGGCGAGCACGAGGCCGGCCGAGGGCCGCTTCTTGAAGATGTTGACGAGGGCGAGCACGAAGCCCGCGATCGCGCCGACGAACGCCAGGGCGGGGATGAACCAACCGACGGCTGCGCCCACTGCGACGAGCGCGAAGGCGATGACCGTCTTGACGATCGTGTCCTCGTAGGTCATGCGGTCGGTCTCGACGGGGCCGGCGGCGGGCTGCGTGTAGAGATCCTGCAGCTGCTCGGCGGTCATGCCGTTGTACTCGACGGGGCGCTGTCCCGCAGCGGCGCGCTCCTGCCGGATGACGGCGGCGCCCTTCTCCGAGAAGGCCGGCGACGAGCTGAAGCCGGGATTCGAGAATGCCAAGGGAGTTCCTCTTCTGGTCGTGAGACGTGGTCGCGACGCGAGGTGCTGTGTGCTGCGTCGCCGTTGAGAAGAGGCTAACGGGTGTCGGCCAGGGGAGGGCTGGGGATTTGCCTGATGAGGCCCGTATTCGCGGCAGGCGAACGTGCACCGGCTGCAGGGTTGCACCGTCGCGGGGCCGGGGTGCAGCGGCCCTCCGACGCCGCGCCTCCTCGTCCGTCACCCGCCGCCGGTACCGTGGCTGCCATGTCGCCTCGCCCCCTCGTCATCGCCCACCGCGGAGCCAGCGGGCACAGGCCCGAGCACGGGGAGGCGGCCTACCGCCTCGCGATCGAGCTGGGCGCCGACGCGATCGAGCCCGACATCGTGCCGACCCGCGACGGCGTGCTCGTGCTGCGGCACGAGAACGAGATCTCGGGCACGACCGACGTCGCCGACCACCCGGAGTTCGCCGACCGGCGCACCACCAAGCAGATCGAGGGCAAGGAGGTGGCGGGCTGGTTCACCGAGGAATTCACCTGGGCCGAGCTCGCGACCCTGACCGTGCGCGAGCGCCTGCCGCACCTGCGTCCGCTCAGCGCCGCCCACGACGGGGAGGGCGGCATCCAGCGGCTGAGCGACCTGCTGCGGCTGCTCGACGACGCCCCGCGCGAAGTGGGCCTCGTCGCCGAGGTGAAGCACGCCCAGCACTTCGAGGCGCTCGGGCTGCCCCTCGACGAGCTCGTCGCCGCCGAGCTGGCCGAGCACGGCTGGGCGGACGACTCGCGCCTCACCGTCGAGAGCTTCGAGCAGACCGTGCTGTGGCAGCTGCGCGACAGGGGAGTCGGCGGCAGCCTCGTCTGGCTCGTCGAGAAGGCGGGCTCGGCGGCCGACCAGGTCGCCCGGCTCGGCTCGGCGGCACCGACCTACGCCGACCAGCTCGACGAGTCGTCGCTGACGGCCCTGGTCGAGGCGGGCCTGCACGGGGTGTCGTTCGACAAGGCGATGCTGCTGCACCCCTCCGGCGAGACCCGGCCCGAGCTCGTCGACCGCGCGCACGCAGTCGGTCTCGACGTGTTCGCCTGGACCCTGCGGATCGAGAACGCGTTCCTCGCGAAGGGCAACCGCCAGGCCGGCGGCAAGGAGGCGGAGGGCGACTGGGAGTCGGAGTTCGCCGACCTGATGGCGCTGGGCCTCGACGGGGTCTTCGCCGACCACCCCGAGCGGGCGGTCGCGGTGCGCGAGGGGCTCTGACCTCGAGCGGTGTCGCCGGGCTGGTGCCGGGCCGGTGTCGGCCTTGCGCCGGCCTGGCGCGCCTCCTCCGTCCCGGCTCGGATGTCGGGGGCCCGGCTTAGACTGGCCGCGCCATGACGATCGTGCTCGAGCCCTCTGACGCTTCCGGTTCTGCCGGTGATCCCCTGACCGCGGGGCTGAACCCGCAGCAGAGAGAGGCGGTCGAGTACCGCGGGCAGTCGCTGCTGATCGTCGCCGGTGCCGGCTCGGGCAAGACGAGCGTGCTGACCCGCCGCATCGCCGGGCTGATCGCGACGCGTGAGGCCTGGCCGAGCCAGATCCTCGCCATCACCTTCACGAACAAGGCCGCGGCCGAGATGCGCGAGCGCGTGCAGCAGCTCGTCGGCCAGGCGGCCGAGGGCATGTGGATCTCGACGTTCCACTCGGCGTGCGTGCGCATCCTGCGGCGCGAGGCCGAGCAGTTCGGCTTCACGAAGAGCTTCACGATCTACGACTCGGCCGACTCGAAGGCGCTGCTCAAGCGCATCCTCAAGCAGCTCGACGCCGACTCGCTCGGCTTCACCGTCAGCCAGGCGGCCGGCAAGATCTCGAAGCTCAAGAACGAGCTCAGCGACGTCGAGACGTACGCCCGGCAGATCAACGCCGGCGACCCGCAAGACGTGATGTTCCTCGAGATCTTCCGGCAGTACACGCGGTCGCTGCAGCAGGCGAACGCGTTCGACTTCGACGACCTCATCGCGCAGACCGTGTTCCTGTTCCGGGCGTTCCCGCACGTGGCGGCGACGTACCAGCGGCGGTTCCGCCACCTGCTCGTCGACGAGTACCAAGACACCAACCACGCGCAGTACGCGCTGATCCGCGAGCTGACGCGTCCCGTCGACCCCGAGCACGTCGACGCCCTCGAGCGCGGCGGGCAGTTCGTGCAGTCGATGCGCGACGGCAGCGGTCGCATCCCCGGGGCGTCGCTCACGGTGGTCGGCGACAGCGACCAGTCGATCTACGCGTTCCGCGGCGCCGACATCCGCAACATCGTCGAGTTCGAGCGCGACTTCCCCAACTCGAAGGTCGTGCTGCTCGAGCAGAACTACCGCTCGACCCAGAACATCCTCGACGCGGCCAACGCCGTCATCGCCAACAACTTCGACCGGCAGGCCAAGAACCTGTTCACGACCGTCGGCGAGGGCGCCAAGATCGTCGGGTTCACGGGCTACACCGGGCACGACGAGGCGCAGTTCGTCGCCGACGAGATCGCGAAGCTGCACGAGCAGGGCACGGCCTACAAAGACGTCGCCGTCTTCTACCGCACCAACTCGCAGACGCGGGCGCTCGAAGAGATCTTCATCCGCTCGGCGATCCCGTACCGGGTGCTCGGCGGCACGAAGTTCTACGAGCGGGCCGAGATCAAGGACGCGATGGCGTACCTGATCACGGTCGCGAACCCCTCCGACCCGATGGCGCTGCGCCGCATCATGAACGTGCCGAAGCGCGGCATCGGCCCGGCGACCGAGACGGCCATGCAGCGCTGGGCCGACGAGCGCGAGGCGCCCCTGCGCGACGCGATGCGCAACGCGCGCGAGCTCGGCCTCGGCCCGAAGGTGACCGGGGCGATCACCGGTCTCGCGACTCTGCTCGACGAGGTGCAGGCGACGGCCGACACGGCGCCGGTGCACGAGATCCTCACCCGGCTGATCGAGGGCAGCGGCCTGGTGGAGGCGCTGCGGGCGTCGAGAGACCCGCAAGACGAGGCGCGGGCCGAGAACATCGACGAGCTCGTCGCGGTCACGAAAGAATTCCAGCGGAACAATCCCGACGGCACCCTGCTCGACTTCCTCACCGAGGTGACCCTGGTCGCCGCGGCCGACGACCTCGACGACTCGAGCGGCACGGTCTCGCTGATGACGCTGCACACGGCGAAGGGCCTCGAGTACGAGGCGGTGTTCCTCACCGGTGTCGAAGAAGACCTGCTGCCGCACCGCATGTCGGCGAGCGAGCCGGGCGGCCCCGCAGAGGAGCGCCGGTTGTTCTACGTCGGCATCACGCGGGCCCGCAAGCAGCTGTTCCTGTCGCTCGCGATGACCCGTGCGCAGTTCGGCGAGGTCAACGTGGCGATGCCGTCGCGCTACCTGCAGGAGATCCCCGTCGACCTGATCGACTGGAAGCAGTCGCCGGGCATGGCGAACAGCCGAGGAGGCACCCAGCCGCGGGCGCTCAACGCGCGTCGCGAGGGCGGCCCCGACACCAACCGCGGGGCGACGCCGCGCGCGTCGGGCGGCTACGGCAGCGGCAGCTACGACCGCCAGACGGCGGCGGCGAAGACGAAGCCGAAGACCGAGTGGGCGAACCGCGTCACCGGGACGGTGCGCGACAACGGCGACCTGGTGCTCGAGACGGGCGATCGCATCTCGCACGTCGACTTCGGCGAGGGCCGCGTCATGGCCGTCACCGGCGAGGGAGCCCGGCGCATCGCCGAGGTGCTCTTCGACACCGCCGGCCGCAAGAAGCTGCTGATCAAGGTCGCACCCATCGAGAAGAAGGGCTGACCCCATGGACGGCCAGGACGATAGCCGTTCCCGCAGCCCGGCTGGAATGACGTGGACGCGGACAGGAGTGCCTCTTGTTCTTTCGCCATCTGATGCCGATGTGGACTTTATCGAAACTCTGGAGCCGATTCACGCCTGGGAAGATTCTTCTCGACGTGAGGGAACAAAGCTATAAGCCGGCGGAGAGTCAACCGTCGTGTCTGGGTGCCTGACAAAACGCCATCGCCCGGTTCTTTCTAGGCGGTTGTTCATCGGGACACGTTCTCGGACCCGTCTCGGCCGGCGGAGGCCAGTTGCCGCCTGGCCTGCGGATTCGCATATCCCTGTCCCGCAAAAATGCCCGGTGACGGGGGTCTGAACGTTACAGTCGTCGGATGCTCATCGGATACGCGCGCGTTTCGACCTCGGGACAAGATCTCGCAGCAGAACGTGACGGTCTCGCGGCGCTGGGTGTTGACGATCAACACGTGCATGTTGACCACGGCTTATCGGGCACGACTCGAGCCCGGCCCGGTCTCCGCGAGGCACTGGCCGCGTGCCGTGCCGGCGACGTTCTGGTCGTGACGAAGCTCGACCGTCTGGCTCGATCGCTGCGCGACGCAACGGACATCGCCGACGAGCTGACGAAGAAAGGCGTCGCGTTAAATCTCGGAGGAGCGGTCTACGACCCCACCGATCCTGTGGGCCGGCTGTTCTTCAACGGCCTCGGCATGGTCGCCGAGTTCGAGGCCGACCTCATCCGCGCGCGCACCCGTGAGGGCATGGCGATTGCGAAGGCCGCTGGCAAGCTCCGTGGTCGCAAGCCCAAGCTCACCGCCTCGCAGGAGAAGCACCTGGTTCAGCTTCACCGCACCGGCGCACACACGACCAGCGAGATCGCCAAGCTTTTTGGTGTCGCTCGATCCACGGTATATCGCGCCATCCAGCGCGGAGGGCAGGCATGATTCGGAGAACCCGAAGGGCGATTGCAGAGCGAAGGAGGCAAGTGACCGGCAACGCTGCAGCCGCTAACGCGACTGCTCCCACGTGGGAACTCACTGCGCTCACGCCCGAATACATCGAGTCGGAGCACGGACACTACGCCGCGGCCATCGCCGACAACCTGAAGAAGGACGGTGTCCTCAACATCGCACTCTCCGGGAACTACGGCGTCGGCAAGAGCAGCATCTTGGGACGCGTTGCGGAGGAACACGATGGCCGAGTTGTCGAGCTATCGCTTTCGACGCTTTCCCCGGTCGACAACTCCGAAGTCGATAATTCGGTTCCGGCCCAGGCAAGGACGCCGACGAACCGTATCCAGCAGGAGATCGTCAAACAACTGCTCTATCGAGCAGAGCCGAAATCCGCTCGCGCTTCGCGCTTCCGCCGGATCGAACGCTTCAGCTGGGGGAGGGAGGCCGTACTCGCCCTCGTGGGCGGTATGGTCGCCTCGCTCACCTTCATGATCCTCGGGTGGGCGGGAACAATTGAACGAACACTCCGTCCGGTCCTTGAGCTGGGCCTTTGGGTCTACCCGATCATCGCGGTTCTCGCCGCGGGCACGATCGTTTCCGCGCGAGCACTTCTTCACGGCCGGATACACATCCGACAGTTCACTGCTGGCCCTGCCGCCGTGACGCTAGATGAGAAGTCGGTCTCGTACTTCGACCAGTACCTGGACGAGATCGTCTATTTCTTCGAGACCTCAAAACGTAACATTGTGATCTTCGAGGACATCGACCGCTTCAACGACTCCCACATCTTTGAGACGCTTCGCTCCCTCAATGCGCTTCTCAACGCATCGCCGCAGATCAAGAAGCCAATCCGCTTCATCTACGCCATCAAGGACAGCATCTTCGACCAGGTGAGCCTCGAGAACGAGAAACGGAAGGCTGACGTCGCGCTCGTCGAGATCACTGATCCAGCGCAGGCTGAGATAGTGCGTGCGAACCGCACGAAGTTTTTCGACCTCGTCATTCCGGTCGTCCCCTTCATCACACATCGGAGCGCTCGTAACTTGACCACGCAGATCCTGCGTGGCATTGAGCACGACGTATCGCCGGACCTAATTGACCTCGCCGGCCGGTTTGTCCCAGACATGCGTCTGCTCAAGAACGTGCGCAATGAGTTCGTCGTCTTCCGGGCTCAAATCTTCGCGGGAGATGGGAAGCAACTCGAACTGAGCGAGACGCAGCTGTTCGCGATGATGCTCTACAAGAGCACGCATCTCAGTGACTTCGAAGTCATTCGCCTCGGCAAGAGCAAGCTCGACAAGCTGTACGGGCTCAGCCGAACGTTGGTATCGGAAAACGTTCGGCGCGTTGAGCGCGAGCTCCGCTCTGCTCGTGTGGAGATCTCGCGGCGCACGGGCGCGACACAGCGGGCGTCACGGCTCGGAAAGCTGTTGGTCGCTCGGATAGATCTCCTGGTGCGTTCATCGGATAGCGCCCGCGGTAGAAGCGGCCAGTACATCCTGAACGGACAGGATGCCGACGCCACAGAATTCGAGTCGATCGAGTTCTGGCGTGAGCTTGCCGGATCTGAAGACCGCACAGCGGGCTGGAACAACCCGTACTACGGGTCAATCACACTTTCGCGCCGCGATATCGCCGCACTCGTTGGCGACACACTCGACGTTGACGCATGGCGCGAAGCCGATGATGAGGCTGAGGCCGAGCAGGTGCGCGAGTTTCAAGAGCAGCTCACGTTCCTGCGCACGTCTGACATGGGCGAACTTATGGGCCGACCCAATTTTCTGGTCGAGTACGAGGGCGCGTGGCAGTCGCTCGCCCAAGTGGCGGAGAGGATCTTGACTAAGGGGCTCGCGTCTGAGCTGATCCGAGCCGGCTACATCGACCGCAACTTCACGCTCTACACGTCGACTTTCCATGGTGATCGAGTCAGCCCATCGGCTACGAACTTCATCATCCACCACGTCGAGCGAGGACTCATGGACGAACAGTTCGTCCTGGCAGCCGACGACGCAGAGGCCGTAATTCGAGAGCGAGGCGCTCACTCATTGGCAGACCCTGCGCTCTTCAACATCGCAATTTTGAACTACCTGCTGGCAACGGACAGCCCGGACGCCGACATCATGATCACGGCTCTTGCGCAGCTCGATACCGACAGCACGCGATTCCTGCAGAGCTACCTAAGCAGCGGTGCATCGCGCGGGGCGCTAGTGAAGAAGCTCACGGCCAGGAGTCCACGCGTGCTCAACTACTTGGTCGCGGACGTCGACCTGGACGACGAGACGAGACTCGCGCTCGTCAGCGCCTGCCTTCAGAGCTTGGCCACAAAGCCGAAGCAGACTGTGACAGAGAAGTCGAAGGCCTTCCTCGCCCTGAACTATGCGCAGTTGCCTGCAATCGCGAGCGCTGTGTTGCCTGCTGCGCGAGCCGAGCGCATCGCACTCCTGTTCAAAGACGCCGGACTGTCGCTGCCTGATCTGTCGGGAACAAGCGACGTCGTGCGGCCGGCATTCGTGAAGCTCGGTCTCTATGAAACGAATCTGTCCAACCTCCAGACAGCAATCGGCGACGAGGTCGGCCTTGGCCTGGACCAGCTCAGGACTACACACCGTCATGACGTCTACGCGAAGGTGCTTACCGAGCTGCCGGCCTACCTCGACGCTGTCGACGGTCACGTCGCAACGAACCATGCGGCCGACCGGTTCCATGCCGTTCTCGGTGAGGTGCAGAAAGCGGCGCCGGATCTGCTCGAGCGCTTTGTCGAGGGTGTCTCGGACGAGAGTCGCATTGCGGACGTCGAGGACGTGCCTGAGGAGACCTGGGCCGTGCTCGCGGCGCACGACAAGTTTCCGGCCACGTTCTCGAACGTGACGAGATACATCGAAGAGATCGGCAGCGTGGACGCGAACGTCGCCGTGGTGCTCGCGTCGGTGGAGCACATCACCGAGCACGACGATGCAGATGAGGACGAGAAGCGCAGTCTCGCCATCACCCTGATTTCGACACCGTCGACTCTCGGCGCCACTCTCCGGGCGAAGCTCGCCGCGAGCCTGAAACTGAAGCAGTACATTGCCGCGAGCGAGCTACCCGTCGAGTCGGGCGACCTATACCCGGAGCTGATTGCTCGACACGTGATACCCGGCGGCCCCATGACGTACGCCCATCTCGTCTCGGCGGACTGGACGACACGTGAACGAGTAATCGCAGTGTCATCGAACTTCGCCGAATGGGTCACGGCCGAGCTCGTCGGTGCGGAACTGGCAAAGGTGCTTGCAAGCCCGTCGGTCTCAGACGCAGCGAAGCGGGTAATCGCCATGAACGCTGATGATTACACGCCAGCCGGCGGAGCCGCTGGCCTTGCCGAAGTTGGGCGGGTTGCGCGAAGGCTTCAGATCCGCGTGAGCATGCCGGTTGTCGAGCAGATGGCGAGTAACCGAGTCGGGAAGAGCGATGTGCTGCATCACCTGGTGCCTTATCTGGATTCGGCGTCAAACCCGCAGCTCTTCGGAGTCCTGAACTCCCTTGGCGGTGACTACAGTCAGCTAACGCAAGTCGGCCGCGACAAGCCGAAGGTGCCGAACACGGCGGACAATCTCAGGCTGCTCGAATCCTTAAAGCAGCGAGGCATCGTGACGAGGATCGAGGACGATCGCGATCCGATGAAGGTGCATAAGCGATACGGCAGTTAGGCGACGCCGTCCTGACGGTCTGGTGGCTCTCAGATGGACCATGGGTCATTGGTCACTAATCATTGGTCGAGGTCGTTCGGCAACTTGTCGTTCAACATGTACTAAGTACGTCATCGCAGCGCTTCGGCTGTCCTCGGGTGTCCCAATTGGGGATTGGCTATCGGGCGCCTCGAGTCTTGCCCACCATGCGCCTCCAGTGCAGTTGTCGCCAGTTCGAATTAGGCTCAGCGGGTGCCTACGTATCGGTTTCAAATGGGGTCTACGCATCACGGCCTCCTCTTCGCAGACGGGATCGACAAGGGCATTCCGGCCACGCTAGACATGACAGTTGGGGGGCCTCAGTTCACGCTCGCTTTCGAGGAAAGCGGAATGCGCACCGGGCCACCGGCAAGCTGGTTCACCCGACACGGGGACGTGCCGCAGCATCTCGCGTTCCAAACGCAGGAGCTGCATCTCACCTGTTTTGGAGTCGCCAACTGGTCTCACGCAATGGGCAATATTGCTGTGGCCAGGATCGAGCCAACGGCAATCGTGGCCGACCGCTGGCACGGCGAGCACGACGCGCGGCTGACGGCTTCGACTGTTCAGTCAGAAGTCGACCGTTTGTCGGACTGGACACGTTTCAGCGCCGCTCGAACCGAAACCGAGACAGACGAGCGCAATCGTGTTCAGCGCCTCAGTATCGAGCTGGCTCAGCACGAACAACTTGCTTGGAAGCAGGGTGAAGCTGCGATGACTCTCACGACCAACTGGGAGCACACCCCAGGCATGGTCGGGGTCCATTACGACGAAGCTGTTGTTCTTGAGTCTCGCTTCGAATCGGACAGGCCGATTCGTGACCACATGGTCGAACAGCGGAAGGTCCGAGACCTCTTGGCGATCATGTACAACGCGCCGGCCTACTTCCGCCGCCATAGGGTCCGCAGCAAGTTTATCCACGAGATTTCGGGTGAGACCCGCGAACCGTACAACCACCTCGTCGACATGATCGGCGGCCTATCCACACACGAGCAGGGCAATCCCCAACCAGGCCCTAACTCCGGCCTCTTCGCGGTCGTCTATCCCGGCCAATTCGGGCCCTCAGGCTTTGAAAGCTGGGCCGAGAGCTATGAGCGAATGGAACGCGTGATCCGACCCATCGTCCGTATTCTCCAACGCCCGCAGGCTCTCTCGGAGGACCGGGTCGTCGCAATCGGTATGGCACTCGAGGCTGCGGGTGTGCTTCTGCCAAAAGCGCCCGGGGAGAGCGAGACGTATCGGCGAGGGAGCGAGATAGCAACAGCAGCGACGAGCGTCTATCGAGTCCTGTCTGTGGCAGGAATTGGCTCGGAGCGCTTGGCTTCGTCGTTGGCATCCCTCGCGCAAGGCGTCGCAAGGACGTACAACGACATCAAGCATCCAAATCACGACCTGCCCTCGGAGATTCAAAGCTACGGGGTTGCTGCGTTGGGGGTACTCGCGCTTCAGGTGCACCTCGCCAAGGATGCTCTTGGATATGCCGAGCCGGTATCCGAGAGGTACGGCGACCACTTCGTCGACGAGATCGCATTGCTATGGGAACGCCTAGGGCTGTACCTGGGTAAGGATGGCAAGTTCGAGCGTCGGGACCTTCCTGCCGTCTGGCCTAGGCTCTTCGAGTAGTCCAGGTGCACCCGGGCCACTCAAGACCAAGGACCGAGTTGAGCCCCGACGTGACGACGCCCGCCCAGCGCGGTGCGGTGGGCGGGCGTCGCGGTGGTGCGGGCGTTACTCGGTCTCGTCGAGGTCGATGTTCTGGTCGTCGAGGTCGTTCTCGGCCAGCGACGGCTCCGCCTCACGGGGCGAGCCGCCCGTAGGGCCGTCGTTGCCGTCGCCGAGGCCCGGCAGCACGGTCTCGCCGGCGACCGCGTCGTTCGTGACGATCTGCTGGCTCTCCTCGAACTGGGTCTCCTCGTCGTAGGGCTCGTCGCCCGAGGCTGCGGGGGTCTGGGTGTCGCTCATGGTGCGTCCTTTCGATCGGTGCTGCGGGGTGCTGCTGGTGGGTCAGAGGCTCAGGCGAGGCCGAGCTGCTGCATCATGCCGGCCTCGTCGGTGGCGCCCCAGCGCTCGACGAGCAGGCCGTCGTCGTCGAAACGACCGACCTGGATGCCGCGCACCGTGAAGCTCTTGCCCGTGGCCTGGTGGCCCTGGAACGGCCCGGTGTGCGTTCCCTTGATGGTGAAGACCGCGGTCACGTTCTCGTCGTCGGCGACGAGCGTCTCGACGCCCAGGTCGGCGTCGGGGAAAGCGGTGAAGAAGTCGCTCCAGAACGCCTTGATGCCCTCGACGCCCGCAGGCGCACCCGGAGCCGGGTCGTGGTCGACGACGGCGGCGTGGAAGCCCTCGCCGAGTCGGTCGATCTCGCGCGCGGTCAGGATCTCGCCGAGCAGCTGCTGGGTGGCGAGGTTCTTCTCTTTCGACATGTGTCTCTCCGTGTTCTGGGTCGGTCAGGTGGTTCTCGTCTACTCCGCCCGGGTGGACAGATCGTCAGACGGCTGTGAGTAGGTGGTGCTCCTCGACCGCCTCCAGGGCGAGCACCTTGTAGCCCTCGCCCTCGAAGAACACCGTCATGCGGTCGCCCTCGGTGCTCATCACCGTGCCCTCGCCCCAGGCAGGGTGCGAGACCCGGGTGTCGGGGTCGAAGAGGGGAGCGTGCTCAGGGTGGTCGACCCGCGCCTCCTCGGCGTCGGCCGGGCGGTCGGGCTCGGCCGCCGCGGCGCGGCAGTCGTCGCAGTTGCCGCAGCGCTCGGGCGCCTCCTCGCCGAAGTAGCCGAGCAGGAACCGCCGCCGACAGCCGTGCGACTCGGCGTACGTGCGCATCATCTCGATGCGCGACTTCTCGACCCGCTCCCGGCCCTCGGCGACCTGGCGCGCCTGCTCCGCCGCCTTGCTCGAGTCGAGGTCGTCCGTGACCCGGTAGCCCTTCTTCGTCTCGGTGACCTCGCCCGCCTCGAGCAGCAGGTCGACGAGCCGCGAGACCTGGCGTGGCTTGAACTCGGTCGCCTCGGTGATCGCCTTGCGTTTCACCGGACCCGAGGAGGTGCGGATCACCTCGTGCACCCGCCGCAGCTCGGCCCGTGACGGCAGCCCCGCCGCGAAGAACGACCGTAGCGACAGGTCTTCCGCCCGGTAGTGCAGGGTCGCGTCGGCGGGTTCGCCGTCACGCCCGGCCCGACCGATCTCCTGGTAGTAGGCGTCGAGCGACTCGGGCACGTCGGCGTGCACGACGAACCGGACGTCGGGCTTGTCGATGCCCATGCCGAAGGCGCTCGTGGCCACGATCACGTCGATCTCGCCGGCGTGGAACCGCTCGTGCAGTGCCCCGCGCTCGGCCGAGCGGAGGCCCGCGTGGTACGCCTCGACGGTGCGGTCGGGGCAGCGCTCGCCGATCTCGTCGGCGTAGCGCTCGCTCTCCTTGCGGGTGGCGACGTAGACGATGCCCGGCGTCGTGAGCTCGGCGACCTGCTCGACGATCGCGCGGCGCTTCTCGGCCTCGTCTTCGTGGCGGTGCACGGCGAGCGACAGGTTGGGGCGGTCGAAGCCGCGGCTGATGACGAGCGGGTCGCGCAGCCGCAGCCGGTCGATCACCTCGTCGCGCACCGGACCGGAGCCGGTCGCCGTCAGGGCGAGCACCGGCGGTCGGCCGAGCCGCTCGACGATCTCGCCCAGGTGCAGGTAGTCGGGCCGGAAGTCGTGGCCCCACGACGACACGCAGTGCGCCTCGTCGACGACCAGCAGGGACACGCCCGCCCGCGCCAGCCGCTCGACCGTCTCGTCGCGGGCCAGCTGCTCCGGGGCCAGGAACACGTAGGTGACCTCGCCGGCGTCGACGCGCCTCCAGCTCTCGTCGTTCTCGTCGTCGGTGTGGCCCGAGTTGACGTCGACGGCGGGCGGGGCGTCGGGGTGCCCGACGAGGCCCGCGACCTGGTCGGCCTGCAGGGCGATGAGCGGGGAGACGACCACCGTCGGGCCGTCGAGCAGCGCGCCCGCGACCTGGTAGATCGCGCTCTTGCCGAAGCCCGTGGGCATGATGCCGAAGGTGTCCCGGCCCGCGAGCACCGCCTCGACGGCCTCGAGCTGGGCGGGCTTGAGGTCGTCCCAGCCGAAGAGGCGGGCGGCGGTGTCGGCGATGCGGTCACGGGACGTGACCTGCTCGTCGACGGTCTGCTCGTCGACTTCGACGTCGACGGGGCGGGTGGCGGTGGTGGTCATGCGGCGTCCTCGTGGTGCGTCCCGGCACCGGAGTGCGCCGAGACGGTCCATACGATGCCGGGGGCCACCGACACGCGCGCCGTCCACAGGGGATCGGCAGAGACCCCTCCCCATCCGTACCCCGGGGCCGGGAGCGTACCCCTCCGCGCCTCCTCGGGTCCGTGCCCGAGAGGGGCCCGGAGGCCAGGCGCTAGGCTGGCCCAGGCCTGTTCGTCCCGACGTCGAGACAGACGCGAGGTGGGCGACGAGGCCGGTGCCGACTCGGTCGGCAGCCCCTCCAGAGCACTGGCGCAGCGATGCGGATTGGAAGAACAGCGTGGATCTTTTCGAGTACCAGGCCAGGGACTTGTTCGAGTCCTACGGCGTGCCCGTCCTGCCGGGAGTCGTCGCCGACACCCCGCAGGAGGCGCGAGCCGCAGCCGAGCAGATGGGCGGCGTGACCGTCGTCAAGGCCCAGGTCAAGGTCGGTGGCCGAGGCAAGGCCGGCGGCGTCAAGGTGGCGAAGACGCCGGACGACGCGGAGGCCGCGGCCGAGGCGATCCTCGGGCTCGACATCAAGGGCCACGTCGTCAAGCGCGTCATGGTCGCCGGCGGCGCCCAGATCGCGCAGGAGTTCTACTTCTCGGTGCTGCTCGACCGGGCGAACCGCTCGTACCTCTCGCTCTGCAGCGTCGAGGGCGGCATGGAGATCGAGCAGCTCGCCGTCGAGAAGCCCGAGGCCCTCGCCCGCGTCGAGGTCGACCCGCTCGCGGGCATCGACCTCGCGAAGGCCGAGGAGATCGCGCGTGCCGGCGGGTTCCCCGACGAGCTCGTCTCGAAGGTCGCCCCCGTGCTCGTCAAGCTGTACGAGGTCTACGCCGGCGAGGACGCGACGCTCGTCGAGGTCAACCCGCTCGTGCTGACCGAGCAGGGCGACATCGTCGCCCTCGACGGCAAGGTCACGATCGACGAGAACGCCGACTTCCGCCACCCCGGCCACGCCGACCTCGAGGACGCCGACGCGGCGGACCCGCTCGAGGCCAAGGCGAAGGCCGCGGGGCTCAACTACGTGAAGCTCGACGGCGAGGTCGGCATCATCGGCAACGGTGCGGGGCTCGTCATGTCGACCCTCGACGTCGTCGCCTACGCCGGCGAGGCGCACGGCGGCGTCAAGCCCGCGAACTTCCTCGACATCGGCGGCGGAGCGAGCGCCGAGGTCATGGCCGCCGGCCTCGACGTCATCCTCGGCGACGAGCAGGTCAAGAGCGTCTTCGTCAACGTCTTCGGCGGCATCACCGCCTGCGACGCCGTGGCGAACGGCATCGTCTCGGCCCTGGGCATCCTCGGCGACGCGGCCACCAAGCCGCTCGTCGTGCGCCTCGACGGCAACGCCGTCGACGAGGGCCGACGGATCCTGGCGGAGGCGGCGCACCCGCTGGTCACCGTCGTCGCGACCATGGACGAGGCTGCCGACAAGGCTGCCGAACTGGCTTCGAAGTAAAGGGACAGAGCACAACCATGTCGATCTTCCTCAACAAGGACAGCAAGGTCATCGTCCAGGGCATCACCGGCGGCGAGGGCACCAAGCACACGGCGCTGATGCTGAAGGCGGGCACCCAGGTCGTCGGCGGCGTCAACGCCCGCAAGGCCGGCACCACCGTCACGCACGGCGAGGTCACCCTGCCCGTCTTCGGCACGGTCGCCGAGGCGATCACCGAGACCGGCGCCGACGTCTCGATCGTCTTCGTGCCGCCGGCGTTCGCGAAGGACGCCGTCGTCGAGGCCGTCGAGGCGGGCATCCCGCTCGTCGTCGTCATCACCGAGGGCATCCCCGCACAGGACGCGGCGGAGTTCTGGGCGCTCGCGAAGTCGAAGGGCGGCGCCACCCGCATCATCGGCCCGAACTGCCCCGGCATCATCACGCCGGGCGAGTCGCTCGTGGGCATCACCCCGGCGAACATCACGGGCGCCGGCCCGATCGGCCTCGTCTCGAAGTCGGGCACCCTGACCTACCAGATGATGTTCGAGCTGCGCGACCTCGGCTTCTCGACCGCCATCGGCATCGGCGGCGACCCGGTCATCGGGACGACGCACATCGACGCCCTCGAGGCGTTCGAGGCCGACCCCGACACCAAGGCGATCGTGATGATCGGCGAGATCGGCGGCGACGCCGAAGAGCGAGCCGCCGACTACATCAAGGCGCACGTGACGAAGCCGGTCGTCGGCTACGTCGCCGGCTTCACCGCGCCCGAGGGCAAGACCATGGGCCACGCCGGCGCCATCGTCTCCGGCTCGGCGGGCACGGCACAGGCCAAGAAGGAGGCGCTCGAGGCCGCCGGGGTCAAGGTCGGCAAGACGCCGAGCGAGACCGCGGCCCTGCTGCGCGAGGTGTACGCGGCCCTCTGAGGTCGTCGCGCGGTGCCGTGACCGGCACTGCGCCTCCTGGGCGGGCGTGTTCGTCCGGCCCGGTCCGTCACGACGGACCGCGGTCGACGCACACGCCCGCCTTCGTTCGTCTCCGGCCACGCGGCACGGGACGTCGGCTGCTCGGCACGGCACGTCGGCCGCCCAGCGGCCCGGCGGTACAGTCGTGCCCGATGAACCGCCCTGTCACCGCCGTCTTCGCCGCGCTCGAGGCCCTGCTCGTCGTCGGCATCGGCGTCGGGCTGCCCGTCGTCGTCCTCAGCCTCCTCTGGGCGTTCCAGTACGGCCTCCAGATCGACTGGATCGTCTTCTGGCGCGCCGCCGTCGACATCTGGCTCGTCGGGCACGGCGTCGACCTCGACCTGCAGCTGGGAGCGGCGACCGCCGCCGCCTCCGGCGTCCCGGGAGCCGAGGCCCCCTTCGCGGTGACGATCGCCGCGCTCGGCTTCTCGGTGCTCACCGTGCTGCTCGGGGTGCGCGCCGGTCGCGCCGTCGCCGAGACGGCGCACCGTGTCGTCGGGGTCCTCAGCACCGTCGGGGTCTTCGCCCTGCTGAGCCTGCTGGTCACCGCCACGGCTCAGCACCCCCTGGCCTCGCCCGTCCTGTGGCAGGGGATCGTCCTGCCGACGCTCGTCTACGCCGTGCCCGTCGTGGTGATGGCCGAGGTCACGCGCCGCCGTCGCGGCGAGCCGGCCGACCCGGTCACGGGCGCGGTCTCCACGCTCGTCGCCCGTGCGCCCCGCACCGCTCGCGTCGTGGCCGCCGCGGGGCTCCGGATCGGCACCGCGAGCGCAGCCGGCGTGCTCGCCGTCTCCGGAGTCGTCGTCGGCGTGCTGATGCTCACGAACTACGGCGAGCTGATCACCCTCTACGAAGGCGCGCACGCCGGGCTGCTGGGCAGCATCGCCCTGACCCTCGGCCAGCTCGCCCTGCTGCCCGACCTCGTCGTCTGGGCCGCCTCCTGGTTCGTCGGCCCCGGCTTCGCGCTCGGCACCGGCTCGGGCGTCTCGCCGCTCGGCACCTCGGTGGGGCCGATGCCCGCCGTGCCCTTCCTCGGGGCGCTGCCGACCGCCTCCTCGTCGTTCGCCTTCGTCGGCCTGCTCGTGCCGGTCGTCGCCGCGTTCGTCGTGACGACCCTGCTGCGCCCGCGGATCGAGCGCTTGCTCGCCGAGTCCGGATCGGCCGACGTGCTGCGTCGCGTGCTCGTCGGGGTCTCCGGCGGAGTCGTCGCCGGGGTGCTGCTCGGCCTGCTCGCCTGGTCGGCCTCCGGAGCCGCCGGGCCCGGCCGACTCGCCCACGTCGGGCCCGACCCCCTGCTCGTCGGCGCCTTCGGGGCCCTCGAGGTCGCCGTGCCCTCCGTGCTGGCGATGGTCGTGTCGCTGCGGAGCTTCCTCGGGCACGACGACGACACGGCGGCTGCTCCCGCAGGAGGCGCGCGTCCGGCCGACGACGTCGAGACCGGCCCGCAGCCGGTGCTGTCGGGCACGTCCCCGTGGTCGCGGTCGTCGACGGGTGCTGCGGCCGCGTCGTCCGGCCTCGCGCCGGTGCACGCGTCCGGCCCCTCGCCCGAGCGCACGGCCGATGACCGGACCGGCGCCGGCGTCGACGTCGGCACAGCCGCCGCCTCCCGCCTCGGCTCCGACCACGACGAGACGACCGACCTCGGCGCGGAGGCTCTCGTCCCCTCGTCCGGCTCCGACGCCGACGGCGACGCGGGCGACGAGACCGACCGCGCGGCCGGTCGGCGACAGCGGCTGGCGTCGCGGATCCGTCGGCTCCGGCCGCATCGCCGCACCGACGGAACGGACAGCGGGGGCAGCGGTGACCGCACGGACAGCGGTGACCGCGCGGCCGGCGGCGACGGGGCAGACGACGCACACGGCGGAGCCGCTGCTCGGTCGGACACCTGGAGGCCCTCGATGACCGACGCCGACACGGACGAGACGGCCGTCGTCGAGACGGGACTGCGGGCGCCCGGCGACCGCGTCCACGACCCCCGCGAGGTGCACGTCGACGCGGCGCGCGCGGCCCGCGACCGGGAGCGCGACCAGGCCCGCGACCGCGATGAGAACGACGACGAGCGCGACGGCCCCGCCCCGTGGTGGCGCAAGCTCGGGGCGACCGCCGACCGGCCGGCCCCGGGGCCCGACGACGACGAGACCGAGCCGGTCCGCGGTCTCGACCGCTGACCCGCGCCTCCTCGGACCCGGAGGACCCGGAAGAGCCGGAAGACCCAGAGGACCCGCAAGCCTCCGAGCCCCCGGGAGCCCCCGCCTCGGCCACTAGGCTTGCCGGGTGCTGAAGCTCGTGGTGCTCATCTCCGGTGGCGGCTCGAACCTGCGTGCCCTGCTCGAGGCCGCGCACCACGACAGCTACCCTGCCCGCGTCGTCGCCGTCGGCGCCGACCGCGAGGCCGACGGCCTCGAGCACGCCGAGCACTTCGGCGTGCCGACCTTTACCGTGCCGTTCTCGAGCTTCGACGACCGGGCGTCGTGGGGCGACGAGCTGCTCGCGCAGATCCGCCAGTGGCAGCCCGACCTCGTCGTGCTGAGCGGCTTCATGCGGCTGCTGCCGGTCGGGGTCGTCGACGCGCTGAGCCCGCACCTGATCAACACGCACCCCGCGTTCCTGCCCGAGTTCCCGGGCGCGCACGGCGTGCGGGACGCGATCGCCGCCGGCGTCGACCAGACCGGGGCGAGCGTCATCGTCGTCGACGCCGGCGTCGACAGCGGCCCGATCCTGGCGCAGCGCCGGATCCCCGTGCTGCCCGGCGACGACGAGTCGTCGCTCCACGACCGCATCAAGATCGTCGAGCGCGAGCTGCTGGTGCAGACCGTGCGCGAGATCGCCGACGGAACGACCGACCTCGAGGAGACGAGACCCGCATGAGCGGCCACCAGATCGACCCCACCCTCTACCGCGACCGTGACGCCGTCCCCGTGCGTCGTGCGCTCATCAGCGTGAGCGACAAGACCGGACTCCTCGACCTGGCCGAGGCGCTCGCCGCGGCGGGAGTCGAGATCGTGTCGACGGGCTCGACCGCGTCGACCATCCGCGACGCCGGCCACGACGTCACCGACGTGAGCGCCGTCACCGGGTTCCCCGAGTCGCTCGACGGTCGGGTCAAAACGCTGCACCCCGGCATCCACGCTGGCGTGCTCGCCGACCTGCGCCTCGAGTCGCACGAGCAGCAGCTCGCCGAGCTCGACATCGCGCCGTTCCAGCTCGTCGTCGTCAACCTCTACCCGTTCGTCGAGACGGTCGCGTCGGGCGCCGAGGCGCCGGCCGTGATCGAGAACATCGACATCGGTGGGCCCGCCCTCGTGCGGGCCGCCGCCAAGAACCACGCGAACGTGGCCATCGCCGTGTCGCCCGCCAGCTACGGGCAGATCGTCAAGTCGCTCACGCTCGGCGGCACGACCCTCGCCCAGCGGCAGCGCATGGCCGGCGAGGCCTTCGCGCACACCGCCGCCTACGACACGGCCGTCGCCGCCTGGTTCGCCGAGAACGTCGGGGCGCGGGCCGAGCACGAGGCCGGTGCCGACGCAGCGACCACAGCCGAGGAGGCGCGGGCCGGGTCGGCAGCGTTCGACGCCCCCCAGCACGTCGTCCTCGAGGGCACGCGTCAGGCCACGCTCCGCTACGGCGAGAACTCGCACCAGCAGGCGGCGCTGTACGCGTCGCCCGAGGGCGCCGGAATCGCCCAGGCCGAGCAGCTGCACGGCAAGGAGATGTCGTACAACAACTACGTCGACGCCGACGCGGCCCTGCGTGCCGCGTACGACTTCGCCGAGCCGGCCGTGGCGATCATCAAGCACGCCAACCCCTGCGGCATCGCCGTCGCCTCGGCCGACGCCGTCGACGCGATCGCCGACGCGCACCGTCGTGCCCACGCCTGCGACCCCGTGTCGGCCTACGGCGGCGTCATCGCCGCGAACCGCCCGGTCACCCTCGCCATGGCCGAGACGGTGAAGGACATCTTCACCGAGGTCGTCATCGCCCCTGCCTTCGAGCCCGAGGCGCTGGCCCTGCTGCAGACGAAGAAGAACATCCGGCTGCTCGTGCTGCCGGCCGACTTCGCCCGGCCGACCGTCGAGGCGCGGCAGATCTCGGGCGGCCTGCTCGTGCAGCAGGTCGACTCGTTCGACGGCTTCTCGTCGCAGGGCTGGACGCTGGCCGCGGGCGACGAGGTCGACGCCGCCACGCGCGCCGACCTCGAGTTCGCCTGGCGGGCCTGCCGCTCGGTCAAGTCGAACGCGATCCTGCTGGCCGACGCCGGCGCCTCCGTGGGCGTGGGCATGGGCCAGGTCAACCGGGTCGACTCGTGCCAGCTGGCCGTGACGAGGGCGGGGGAGCGAGCCCGCGGCTCGGTCGCCGCCTCCGACGCGTTCTTCCCGTTCGCCGACGGCCTGCAGGTGCTGCTCGACGCGGGCGTGCGCGCGGTCGTCCAGCCCGGCGGGTCCATCCGCGACGACGAGGTCGTCGCGGCCGCCGCCGCCGCGGGCGTCACCATGTACTTCACCGGCGAGCGGCACTTCTTCCACTGAGCCGTCGAGCCCTCGTCGACGGACGCCCCGGCCCGTGCGGCCGGGGCGTCCGGCGTCCGGCGTCCGCCGGCCGTGGTGGCACGCACGCGCCGCTCC
>NZ_CAUPYL010000029.1:0-20846 GCF_963515265.1 uncultured Frigoribacterium sp. | reverse complement strand
GTCCCAGCCCGCTCGCGACGTCGGTCGCGTCGGGCAGCGACTCGGCGGCCCGCCGGATGGGCGCCGGCACGCTGGCGCCCGCCCAGGCGGCGAAGGCCCCCGACGCGCCGTCGACGCCGCCGGAGAGGTCCGCCCCGAGGAACGGGACGAGCCAGTCGTCGACCACCTCGAGCGGGCCGATCTCGATGCCGTAGTAACGGTGCTGCCCGTCCTCGCGCACGTGCACGAGCCCTGCGTCGCGGAGGACCCGGAGGTGCTTCGAGACGGTCGGCTGGCTCAGCCCGAGCGCCGTCACCATCTCGCCGACGCTGACGTCGCCGGTGCGCGAGTCGGCAGAGACGTGGGCGTCGAGCAGGACGGTGAGGATGTCCCGGCGCGTGCCGTCGGCGATCACGGCGAAGATGTCGGGCATGCAGCCACAGTAACGACGACGGGCCGGATGTACCATGACGTCCGTGACGCGCGCCTCCGTCGCGCCGCGGCGCGGACCCTCTCCCGGCCCCCGGGGCGTGGTCCACCGCCTGTCCGACTGGGTCGACGACATCGGCCGCAAGTCGCCCGCACGGTTCGCGATCCTCATCTTCACCGGGCTGATCCTCGTCTTCACCGTCGTCTTCTCGCTGCCCGTCTCGTCCGCGGACCGCACCGTGACCCCGCTCGCCGACTCGCTCTTCACCGCGGTGTCCGTGATCTGCGTGACGGGTCTCGCGACCGTCGACATGGCGACCCACTGGTCGCTCTTCGGCCACGTCGTGATCTTCGTCGGCGTGCAGATCGGCGCCATCGGGGTGCTGACCCTCGCCTCGATCATGGGCCTCGTCGTCTCGCGGAAGCTCGGCCTCCGGGCGCGGCTGATGGCCGCCGGGGACAGCAACCCGCTCCGCGCCCACGCGGGCCCGGTGCCGGAGGGCCAGGCGGTCCGCCTCGGCGAGATCGGCGGCCTGCTGACGACCGTCGCGCTCAGCTCGTTCGTGATCCAGCTCGTGATCGCGCTGCTCATGATCCCCCGGATGGTCATCGACGGGATCGCCCTCGGCGACGCGGTGCTCGACAGCTTCTACTACTCGGCGATGGCCTTCACGAACACCGGCTTCACGCCCAACGCCGAGGGCCTTGCCGCCTTCGAGAACGACTACTGGTTCCTCAGCCTGATCATGGTGGGGGTGTTCCTCGGCAGCATCGGGTTCCCCGTGATCTACGCCCTGGCCCGCAACCCGCGGAACCCCCGCCGCTGGTCGGTGCACGTCAAGCTGACCCTGCTGACGACGGCGATCCTGATCGTCTTCGGCATGGTGCTCTACATCGTGCTCGAGTTCGACAACCCGAAGACGTTCGGCGCGATCGAGGCCGGGCCGACCGTGTTCCAGTCCCTGTTCCTCAGCATGATGACGAGGTCGGGCGGCTTCTCGACGATCCAGATCTCGGACCTCAACGGCTCGTCGCTGCTCGTCACCGACATGCTCATGTTCATCGGCGGCGGGTCGGCCTCGACGGCGGGCGGCATCAAGGTCACGACCCTGGCCGTGCTGTTCCTCGCCGCCTTCGCCGAGGCCCGCGGCCAGCGCTCGATGGAGGCCTTCGGCCGCCGCATCCCGAGCGACGTGCTGCGCCTCGCGGTCAGCGTCGTGCTCTGGGGCGCGACGATCGTGGCCGTCTCGAGCATCCTGATCATGCACATCACGAAGGAGCCGCTCGACCACGTGCTCTTCGAGAGCATCTCGGCCTTCGCGACCTCCGGCCTCAGCACGGGGCTCACCGACCGGCTGCCCGACTCGGCCAAGTACATCCTGGCGGTCACCATGTGGATGGGCCGCGTTGGTACAGTGACGCTCTCCGTCGCCCTGGCTGCCAGCCAGCGACGCCAGCTGTTCACGAGAGCCGAGGAGCGACCGATCGTTGGTTGACAGGATCAAGCACGACGCGCCGGTGCTCGTCATCGGCCTCGGCCGCTTCGGCGCCGCGACCGCAGGCCAGCTCGAGCGGCAGGACCGCGACGTGCTCGCCGTCGACACCGACGCCGGGCTCGTGCAGAAGTGGGCCGACCGGGTCACGCACGCCGTCCAGGCCGACGCCCGCAGCATCGACGCGCTCAAGCAGATCGGCGCCCAGGACTTCTCGATCGCGGTCGTCGCCGTGGGTTCGTCGATCGAGGCCAGCGTGCTCATCACGGCCAACCTCGTCGACCTCAAGGTGCCCCAGATCTGGGCCAAGGCGATCAGCCAGTCGCACGGCAAGATCCTCGCCCGCATCGGCGCGAACCACGTCATCTACCCGGAGCGCGAGGCCGGCGAGCGCGTCGCGCACCTCGTCTCGGGACGCATGCTCGACTACATCGAGTTCGACGACGCCTTCGCGATCGTGAAGATGTACCCGCCCAAGCCGGTGCGGGGCGCCTCCTTGGCCGCCTCCAACATCCGCACCAAGTACGGCGTGACGGTCGTCGGGGTGAAGAGCCCGGGAGGCGCCTTCAAGGAGGCGACGCCCGAGACGGTCATCAGCAACCACGACCTCATCATCGTGTCGGGCGACAGCCGCACCATCGAGAAGTTCGCGGCGCTCGAGGGCTGACGCCCGCAGGGGGCGCGCCCTCTGGCACACTCGCGGAGTGCCCGAGCCGCTCCCCCACGACCCCTCCGAGTCGGCGGGGTCGGCGAGGGCCTCGAAGGAGGCGCGGTCACGGCTGCGTCAGCGGATCCACCGTGACCCCGGCGACACCGCCGCGCGGGCCGAGCTCGCGCAGCTCCACCGGGACGCGGGGCACGCCGACCAGGCAGGTCGCTGGGGGCTGCTCGTGCCGGGGTGGACGACGCCTGCCGAGCGGCGGGCCCTCGCCGTGTGGATCGTGCGGAGCGGTCGGCACGACAGGAGCCAGGTGCTCCGGCTCTTGTCGATCCCGTCGAGCAGGAGCGAGACCCCTGGTGCGCTCGACCCCGCAGGTGCACGCCTCCAGCTGCTCTTCCTGGTGGAGGAGGAACTCGTGAGGCTCAGGAAGGAGACCTCGACGCATCCGGTCGTCTGGCTCCGGGAGACCCCTCTGCTCGTCGTGCCCGCCGTGTTGATCGGCGCGGCGGTCGGCTCGGTGTTCTCCGGCATCACCCTCGCCTTCGGCGGCCCCCACGACGAGCCGGCGCAGCCGACATGGTTCCCGTCGAGCTGGGCCGAGATCTGGACGGACGTCGGGCTGCTGACACTCGCGGGCTGGGTGCTCGCCATGGCCGCGAGCGTCGTGGTCCTGGCGACGCGGATGCCGGCCGTTCTCCGACACCGTTCCCGGCTTCGTCGGCGGGAGCGGTCCCGCGCTCATCGAGCCGCTCGCCACGATCTCGGCCAGGGACCCAGACGAGATCGCGACGGCTGAGGCCCTCCGGGCTCGGAACGAGGACGCTCAGCGACCCTCGGCGATCTCGCGGTTCCGGGCGAGGGCGGCCTGCGCGGCTCGGCCGAAGAGGTCGGCGAGGCCGCCCTGCTCGAGCACGGCGACGGCCCGCTCGGTGGTGCCGCCGGGGCTGGTGACGCGCCTGCGGAGCTCTGCGGGCGCCTCCTCGGCCGGGGTCAGGTCGCTCGCGGCGAGCAGCTCGCTCGCGCCGCGGAAGGTGCCCTGGACCATCGTGGCGGCCTGGGCGGGCGTGAAGCCCAGGCCGACGGCCGCCTCCTGCAGGGCCTCGACCAGCAGGTAGACGTAGGCGGGACCGGAGCCCGAGATCGTGCTCAGGGCGTCGATCTGCGACTCGGGCACGACGACGACGCCGCCGACCACCTCGAAGAGCCGCCTCGCGAGCGCGAGGTCGTCGTCGGACGAGCGCGAGCCGGCGCTCAGGCCCGTGACGCCGAGGCCGACGTGCGACGGCGTGTTGGGCATCGACCGGACGACGGCGACGGACGCGGGCAGCGCCGCCTCCATCGTGGCCGTGGTGACGCCCGCGGCGAGGCTCACGACGACGGCGTCGGGCTCGAGGGCCGGGGCGATCTCGGCCAGCAGGTCGACGACCATGTGCGGCTTGACGCCGATCAGCACCAGCCGGGCGCCCTCGACCGCGGCCGCGTTGGCGCCGGGGTCGGTCTCGGTGGCCAGGGAGGTGACGCCCTGCTGCCGGAGCGGGCCCGCCTTGGCCTCGGTGCGGTTGGTGACGCGGATGCCCCCCTCGACGACGACGTCGGGGCCGAGCAGGCCGGCGAGGACGGCGCCGCCCATCGAGCCGGCTCCGAGAACTGCGGTGGCGGGGAGAGTCGTGACCATCGGGCCATCCTAAGATCGACCCAGACACGAGGGGACCTCCACATGAGCACGTCCGGCGGCAACAAGGCGATCTTCGCGGCGCTCGGCGCCAACCTCGGGATCGCGGTGACGAAGTTCGTCGCCTGGTTCTTCTCCGGGTCGTCGTCGATGCTGGCCGAGGGCGTGCACTCCCTCGCCGACTCGGGCAACCAGCTGCTGCTGCTGCTCGGCGGCAAGCAGGCCCGCAAGGCCGCCGACGCCGAGCACCCCTTCGGCTACGGCCGCGAGCGCTACGTCTACGCCTTCGTCGTCTCGATCATCCTGTTCAGCGTCGGCGGCGTCTTCTCGCTCTACGAGGGCGTCGAGAAGCTGCGCGAGCCGCACCCTCTCGACGTGCCCTGGCTGCCCGTCCTCGTGCTCGCGATCTCGCTCGGCCTCGAGAGCTTCTCGCTGCGCACCGCCGTCAAGGAGGCGCGCCCCGCGAAGGGCGCCCAGAGCTGGCCCGCCTTCATCCGCCGGGCCAAGGCGCCCGAGCTGCCGGTGGTGCTGCTCGAGGACGCCGCCGCGCTGCTCGGCCTCAGCTTCGCCATGATCGGCGTCGTCCTCACCTGGATCACCGGCAACGGCGTCTTCGACGCGATCGGCACGCTCGCCATCGGCCTGCTGCTCGTCGCCGTCGCGGTCGTGCTGGGCATCGAGACGAAGAGCCTGCTCGTCGGCGAGGGCGCCTCCGCCGGCGACGTCGAGGCGATCCGCTCGGCGATCACCGACGGCCCCGAGGTCGAGCAGATCGTGCACATGAAGACCCTCTACCTCGGCCCCGACGAGCTGCTCGTCGCCGTCAAGGTCGCCATGGACGGTCGCACGGCGCTGCGCGACGTGTCGTCGGCCATCGACACGATCGAGGCACGCGTCCGCGAGGCCGTGCCGATCGCGCGGGTCATCTACGTCGAGCCCGACGTCTGGCACGAGCCGGACCGGGTCGACCCGCCCACCGACGCGATCGTGATCAAGGCCGCCGACTAGCGGCCGCACCCGCGACTGCACCCGCGCCGGCACCCGCGCCCGCACCCGCGGGTGCGGGCGAGGGTCGGCACCGCGGACTAGCGGCGCTCGGCGAAGAACGCGTCGAGCTGGGCCCGGCACTCGGCCTCGCGCACGCCGGCGAACACCTCGGCGCGGTGCGGCAGCCTGCGGTCGCGGAGGATGTCGTAGACGCTGCCCGCGCCTCCTGCCTTCTCGTCCCACGCGCCGTAGACGACCCGCGGCACACGCGCCGCGAGGATGGCCCCGGCGCACATCGGGCACGGCTCGAGCGTGACGACGAGCGTCGTGCCGGTCAGGTGCCAGTCGCCCGTGTGCCGGGCCGCGGCCCGGAGGGCGAGGACCTCGGCGTGCGCCGTCGGGTCCTGCAGCAGCTCCCGCTCGTTGCGGCCGGTGCCGATCACCCGGCCGGAGGCGTCCAGCACGACCGCGCCCACGGGCACGTCGTCGGACGCCCGGCAGCCCTCGGCCTGGGCGAGCGCGTCGCCCATCCACGCCTCGAGCTGCGACGGGACGAGGGGCACGGCGACGCTCCAGGGACGGGACTCGCGGGCCGGTCGACTCCGCTACCGTGGAGCCTATGCGAGTGCACGTAGCGGACCACCCCCTCATCACCCACAAGCTGACCGTGCTCCGCGACAAGAACACGCCGTCGCCGACCTTCCGGGCCCTGACCGAGGAGCTCGTCACGCTGCTCGCCTACGAGGCGACGCGCGACGTGCGGACCACCCCCGTCGACATCGAGACGCCGGTCGGCCCGGCCACCGGCCTCGAGATCAGCCAGCCGCGGCCGCTGGTCGTCCCGATCCTGCGCGCCGGGCTCGGCATGCTCGAGGGCATGACCAAGCTCGTCCCGACCGCCGAGGTCGGGTTCCTCGGGATGGTCCGGGACGAGGAGACGCTGCAGCCGACGACCTACGCCGAGCGCCTGCCCGACGACCTCTCGAACCGCCAGTGCTTCGTGCTCGACCCGATGCTCGCGACGGGCGGCTCGCTCATCGCCGCGATCGACTACCTGCTCGACCGCGGCGCGGTCGACGTCACCGCCGTCTGCATCCTCGCCGCCCCCGAGGGCCTCGCGGCCGTCGAGGCCGCGATGGAGGGACGCGACGTGCACGTCGTCCTCGGCGCCGTCGACGAGAAGCTCGACGAGAACGGCTACATCGTGCCCGGGCTGGGCGACGCGGGCGACCGTCTCTACGGCCTCGCCTGAGCGACCCTGCTCCTGCTCGACCCGAGCGCCCGATCCGGCCACGCCCTCGCGGCGTGCGCACGGATCGGGCGCTCCGTCGTGTCGCCTTGACACGCGTCCGGCCCCTGGCCGAGAATCGCTCCATGACTTCCCACGTGTTCGCTCCGACCTCCCTCGAGGCCTTCGGGAGCGCCGGCATCATGATGCCGATGCACGCGGTCATGTGTCGAATGTGTGCCTGACCCGGCCACACACCTCGCCGAGTCGCAGCTGCTGACACCGCCAGCTGAGCTCACGTCCCCACCCGGACGTCGAGTCATCGACTCCCGGACGATCCGCGTCGTCACCCGACGCGCGTCTGGACGGTGCACCGCACCGACTGCTCGTGACGCACGGCACCATCGCCGGCGGGATCGAGCACCGACACACATCGAGCACGACGCTCCTGCCCCTGGCCGCCGCCGGGCACGGAGTCGTCCTGCCGCCCTCCCGCAAGGACCCCGCCTGTCATGTCCCTCATCCTCGACCGCCCCGTCACCGCAGCCCGCACCGTCTCGCCGGCCCGCACCTCCTCGGCCGCTGCTCCGCTGAGCCGGACCGCAGCTGCCGCCGCCGCCGCCACTGCGGCCGCACCCACGGAGCCAGCTGCTCCCCGACCCCGAGCCCTGCCGGAGGGCACCGAGGCCCGCGGCTTCGCCCTCTACGTCGGCATCGACGAGGTCACCGCCGCCCAGACCGGCACCGAGCTCGGCGACATCGTGGCGCAGATCAAGGCGCTCGTCGCCCAGATCGCCCCGGCCGCCGAGACGCACGCCGCGGTCGCGATCGCCCCCACCGGCGCCGGCGGCCGGGACGTCGACGTCGTCCGCCTCGCCCTGCAGGACCCGTCCGCCGTCGCCGCCCGTCGCCAGGCCGCCGAGGTGGCCGAGGAGCCCGGTGCACGCGGCGGCGTGGTCGTCGACATCTCGCGCAAGCGCGTCCTGCTCGACGGCGAGGCCGCGAACCTCACCTACAAGGAGTTCGAGCTGCTGCAGTACCTCGTGCTCCGCGAGGGACGCACGATCGAGCGCTCCGAACTGATCGGAGGGCTCTGGGCCGACGGCGACGACGAGGTGCCGAACGAGCGCACGATCGACGTCCACGTGCGTCGCCTCCGCGCGAAGCTCGGCGCCTTCGAGGACGTCATCCGCACCGTGCGCGGCGCCGGCTACCGCTTCGACCGGCACGCCGACGTCTCGATCCGCCACGCGTCGACCCCTTCGCCTGACCTCTTCTAGGGCCCCTACGCCACTCCCGTCGGGCGCCAAGCACCCGGCAAGGCTCAGCGCACTCAACGGTCTGGGACATGTCGGCCCTCAGCAACTGCAACCTGCCCTTTCACCGGGCGAGCGCGGCCCTCAACTGTTCAGCAACGGACGTTGCGCTGATTCGTGTCTCACCGCTGACAATCTCGCCGTCGCGGCGAGTGGCGACCAGAATCCGAACTCGTACGCCACCCGGAGCAAAGGCGTTCAAGAAGCGGAGAATGGAAGGGAAGAGTCCCGGCTTGGCGAGCCAACGCGACGCTTCGCGTTCATCGGCTGCCAGATCCTGGGTGCGGTCCACACCCCAAGCAGCGATCCGAGCTTGCTCGCGTCGAGTGGAATAAAGCTTTTCGAGATCGGCGAGACGGAACTGAGCCGTCCAAGTCGCCGAGGCACCGCCTTGAACGAGGATTGGCAGCTGGGGGTACCCGGACATGAGAAGGTGCGGAGCCCTGACGAACTCTGGTTCTGCACAGGAATCATCATGAACCCGCAGCGCAGGCACTATTGCTAGGACTTCCGCCTCTCGCGAGTCGGCCTTAACGTTTGCGACGGAAACTGAGAGTCGGACGAGATGGTTCATGTGAGTCGCAGAGACACGAACACGCAGCACAGGTCGAGGCTGGCGATCAACGCGCTTCCGCCCGACCACAGAAGCCACGACTCTACCGCTGGCACCGATAACTGTCGTCACAACTGGGTCCATGGTGAGACCGTAGCGCACCCTCCACTAGAACTGAGAGACAGTCAACTCGCATGAGGAGGCGAGCGGCGTGCTTTGCAACTCGTCAATCACGCTCGCGGAGAGTTCCCAGGAAAATAACGTTTCGATAACTAGACGACCGTTACCTGGCCGTTATATCGTGAGCGGGTCGAGGTCGTTTGCTGTGGCGGCCGAGGCAGGATGTGATTGCAGGACAACTCTGGTGCAAGGGAATGAAGGCCGGTCGCTCAGCGACCGGCCTTCTGTCGTTCCCGGACGCGCGAGCGGCCCCCTGCCCCTCGTCGGCCGCCTGTCGGCCGTCTTCCCTAGACTCTCGAGAGGACCGAGAGCACGAGGAGCAACATGAGCGACACAGCGGTGGCCGTCGGGGCCTGGGAGTCGCTCTTCCGGGCACAGGTGACGGTGATGCGCGAGCTCAACGCCCGCTTCCCCACCGACGAGATCTCGTTCAACGAGTACGACGTGCTCTTCAACCTGTCGAACCAGCCCGGCCGCAGCGCGCGCATCCGTGACCTCACGCGTCACCTCCTCCTCACGCAGCCGAGCATCAGCCGGCTCGTCGACCGTCTCGCCTCGCGCGGGATCGTCGAGAAGCACAGCGACCCGGGCGACGGCCGCGGCATCATCGTGTCGATGACCGACGAGGGGTCGGCGCTCTACCGTCGCACTGCGGTCAGCCACGCGGCCGCGATCGCCGAGCGGGTCGGCGGCAGCCTCGACCACGACGAGCTCGTGGCCCTCACCGACCTCTGCACCCGGCTCCGCGTCGGGTCGTCCGACGGCGACCCGGAGCCCGACGACGAGGGCGCTGTGCCGGCGCCCGGGACGGACGGCACCGCGTGAGCACCGCCTCCTCGACCACCAGCCCGACGATCGTCTGGCTGCGCGACGACCTGCGGATCGCGGACAACCCCGCGCTCGACGCGGCGGTCACCCGCGGCGGCCCCGTGGTCGTGCTCTACCTGCTCGACGAGCAGTCGCCGGGAATCAGGGCGCTCGGCGGCGCCGCGCGCTGGTGGCTGCACCACAGCCTCGCGTCGCTGGACCACGACCTCCGCGAGCTCGGCGCCTCGTTGACGCTGCGCCGGGGCGCGGCGGCCACGGAGGTGCCCGCGCTCGTCGCCGAGACCGGCGCCGGCGCCGTGTCCTGGAACCGCCGCTACGGCCTCGCCGCCCGCGAGGTCGACGCGGCCCTCAAGTCGGCGCTGCACGACGACGGCGTCGACGCCCACAGCTTCCAGGGCTCGCTGATGTTCGAGCCGTGGACGGTGCAGACCGGCTCGGGCGAGCCGTTCAAGGTCTTCACCCCGTTCTGGCGCGCGTGCCTCAGCCGGCCCGAGCCTCGGGAGCCGCTCGCCGCGCCCGAGCGGCTCACGGCGCCGGACGTGCTCCCCGCCAGCGACGACCTCGACTCCTGGCAGCTGCTGCCCACGCAGCCCGACTGGGCCGCCGGCCTCCGCGAGACGTGGACGCCCGGCGAGTCCGCCGCCCTCGACGTCCTCGAGGAGTTCGCGACCGGGCACCTCGCCGACTACGACCAGCGGGACTTCCCCTCGCAGGAGGCGACCAGTCGTCTCTCGCCACGCCTGCGCTGGGGCGAGGTCAGCCCGTTCCAGGTCTGGCACCGCATGCAGGCCGACCTGCCGGCCGCCTCCCGCGAGCAGGCGCAGGGGTTCCTCCGCGAGCTGGTCTGGCGCGAGTTCAACCACACCGTGCTGTTCGCGAACCCGCACCTCGCGACGAAGAACTACCGGCCCGAGTTCGACGCGTTCCCGTGGGAGGACCTCCCCGAGGCCGACCTCGACCGGTGGCGGCGGGGCACGACCGGCGTCCCGCTCGTCGACGCCGGCATGCGCCAGCTCTGGACGACGGGCTGGATGCACAACCGGGTGCGCATGGTGACCGCGAGCTTCCTGGTCAAGAACCTGCTCGTCGACTGGCGCGTGGGCGAGGAGTGGTTCTGGGACACCCTCGTCGACGCCGACGAGGCGAACAACCCCGCCAACTGGCAGTGGACGGCCGGCTCGGGCGCCGATGCGGCACCGTACTTCCGCGTGTTCAACCCCGAGCTGCAGGCCAGCAAGTTCGACGGGCACCGCGGCTACGTGCGCGAGTGGGTGCCCGAGGTCGACGACGACGACTACCCCGAGCCGATGGTCGACCTGAAGCAGTCCCGACGCGAGGCGCTCGACGCCTACGAGAAGATGCGGCGCACCCCGCCTGCGGGCTCGTGACGATCCCCGGCCCTGACGCGCCTCCTCCCCACGCGACCCGCCTCCCGACGAGAGACACGATGACCAGCTCGCCCCGCACCTCCGGCGTGGACGCCGTGTTCGACGCCCGCCAGTCCGACGAGAAGGCGCCGAGCTCGGTCTTCGCGACCTTCGACCACGACGGCGTCACGCACCACGGCAGCCGCGGAACGCTCGACGGCTCCCCGGGCGGTCCCGTGCCCGGGCCCCACACGGCGTACCGCATCGCCTCGTGCACGAAGAGCTTCACCGCCGTCGCGCTGCTGGCGCTGCGCGACGAGGGGCGGCTCGTGCTCGACGCCCCGGTCACGGACTTCGTGCCCGCCTTCGCCGACGTCGTGCTGCCGACCGCCGACTCCCCCGTGCCGACGGTGCGCATGCTGATGACCATGTCGGGCGGCCTGCCCACCGACGACCCGTGGGGCGACCGGCAGGAGTCGATCACCGACGACGAGCTCGACGACCTGCTGCGCGGCGGCCTCCGCTTCGACAGCGTGCCGGGCACGGCCTTCGCCTACTCCAACCTCGGCTGGGCCCTGCTCGGCCGCGTCGTGTCCTCGGTCACGGGTCGCCCGTACCGCGAGGTCGTCGAGCAGAGGGTCCTCGAGCCGCTCGGTCTGAGGTCGACGGGCTTCACGAGCGACGTCGACGCCTCGGGCGGCCTCGCCGTGGGCCACCGCCGCGGCGACGACGGCTGGGAGCCCCTCCCCTTCTCCGGCCCCGGCGCCTTCTCGCCGATCGGCGGCCTGTTCAGCACCACCACCGACCTCGCCCGCTGGGCGCGCTGGCTCGCCTCGGCCTTCGACGACGAGGGCCGCGGCGACGTCGACGGCGTCCTGAGCCGCGCCTCCCGGCGCGAGATGCAGCAGCTGCAGCGCTTCGTGCCCGGCCTCGGGACGCATCCCTCCGGCTACGGCTTCGGCCTCGTCGTCGAGCACTACCCGGACCTCGGCACGGTCGTCTCGCACAGCGGCGGCTACCCCGGGTTCTCGGCCCACATGCGCTGGCAGACCGCCACCGGGCTCGGCGTCGTCGGGTTCGAGAACGCGACGTACGCCCAGGTGTCCGTCCCCGTGGGGCTCGCGCTCGACGGCATGATGGCCGACGCCGAGGAGGCGCGGGTCGTCGTGACGCCGTGGCCCGAGACGCTCGCGGCGGCGGCAGCCGTCGAGGCCGTCGTGCGCGGCGGCGACGTGCCGGCAGGCCTGCTCAGCGAGAACGTCGAGCTCGACGTGCCGCTCGAGCGGCGACGTCGGCTCTGGGCGGGGGCGGTCGACTCGCTCGGCGGTCTCGTCGACCCGCGGGAGGCCCCGGCCGGCGCCTCCTCGATCGTGCGCGACGAACCCGACGTGCCAGCCGCCTCCTCGGCCGTGCCCTCGCACCGGGTCTGGCAGCTGCCTGCCCGGCGGGGATCGCTGCGGATCGAGATCCGGCTGACGCCGGAGGGCACGCCCCGCGTCCAGACGATCGGCGTGCGGGCCGTCCCGGCACGCTGACGGAGCGCTGCACGCACCCGCCGGTGCCGCGACCGCGCGCCTCGGGCCCTAGCCTGGTGAGGTGACCGTCCAGTTCCGCATCTCCTCCGTCGCCCTGATCGACCCCCTGCGTCTCTACGATCTGCTGCGACTGCGCGTCGACGTCTTCGTCGTCGAGCAGGAGTGCGCCTACCCGGAGCTCGACGGCCGCGACGTCGAGCCCGACGCGGTGATGCTCTGGGCCGAGGAGGACGAGCAGGTGCTCGCCACCGTGAGGCTGCTCGTGGACCACGCCGACGCCGCTTCCGCTGCGGCCGCCGATCCTGCTGCCGCTGCCGACGCCCTGCGGATCGGGCGGGTCGCCACCGCGCCCGCCGCACGGGGACGCGGCCTCGCCGCCGACCTGATGCGCCTCGCGCTGGACCGCGCCGAGGGGCGGCTCGTGCGGCTCGACGCGCAGGCGCACCTCGAGGGCTGGTACGCGCGCTTCGGGTTCGTCGTCGACGGCCCCGGGTTCCTCGAGGACGGCATCCCGCACGTGCCGATGTCGCGGGCGGCGACGCCGCCCGAGGCCGTGTCGTCCGCGACGCACGACTAGACCACCGGGCCGCGGCGGCCGCCCTGGCCGATCGGCGACCGGACCGTCGCGTCCGGTCGCGGCCGGCCCTACACTCGGGCCATGGAACGCCGTGCGACCCCGCCCCGTGAGCGCATCCTCGCCGCCGCGAGGGGCGAGTTCGCCGCCACCGGCCTGGCCGGTGCCCGCATCGACGCGATCGCGCGCGAGGCCGAGGCGAGCAAGGAACGGCTCTACGCCCACTTCTCGACGAAGCGCGACCTCTTCGACGCCGTCCTCGGCGAGAGCATCGACCGGTGGGTGCAGGCCATCCCCTTCGACGCCCACGACCTGCCCGGCTGGGCCCGGCGTCTCTACGACCACCTGGCCCTGCACCCCGACGACGCCCGCATGTTGCTCTGGGGCCAGATCGAGGGCGCCTCATTGCCGAGCCCGGGCGTGGTCGACCACGCCCAGCTCGAGGCGCGCCGCGCCGCGGTGCAGGAGGCTCAGGAGACCGGCCACATCGCGCCCGGCTGGAACGCCGACGAGCTGTTGACCATGGTGTTCGGGGTCGTCCTCGGCTGGTTCGTCACGCCGTCCGCGACGAACCTGCACGGCGGCCCGCACGAGCGGCGCTGCGACGTCGTGGAGGAGGCCGTGAGGCGCCTGGTCGGCTGACCCGCACCTCCTCGGGTCCGCGTGTCCGCGCGTCCGTTCGTCCGCACGTCCTCGCGTCCGTTCGTCCGCACGTCCTCGCCTCACGGGCCGGGAGTAGCGTCGCGCTCGTGACCACGACAGAACTGCTGCCCGACCTCTCCCCCGAACTCCGCACCGTGCTCGACACGGTGCCCGACACCGGCACCGTCCAGGGCGGCGACGTCGTCTGGGACGACGACGGGACGCCCCTCGAGGGCTGGCTCGCGACCCCGGACGCTGCCGCCTCGGCCGGCCCCGACGAGCTGCGTCCCGCGGTGCTCGTGCTGCACGACTGGTTCGGCGTCGTCGACCACGTCAAGGTGCGAGCCGTGATGCTCGCCCGCCTCGGCTACGTCGCCCTCGCCGGGGACGTCTACGGCCAGGGCGTCCGCCCCGGGCCGGAGGAGGCGGGCGCCCAGGCCGGCGCCTGGTACGGCGACGTCCCCGCGTTCCGCGCACGACTCGCCGCGAACCTCGAGCGGCTGCGGTCCGAGCCCGGCGTCGACCCCGCTCGCATCGCCGTGATGGGGTACTGCTTCGGCGGCTCGGGCGCCCTCGAGCTCGCCCGTTCAGGCGCCGACGTCGCGGCGGTCGCGTCGTTCCACGGCGGCCTCGGCACACAGCTGCCCGCCGAGGAGGGCGCCGTGACGGCGCCGCTGCTCGTCATGACGGGCACGGCCGACCCGGTCGTCCCCGACGACGCCGTCGTCGCCTTCGAGGACGAGCTCCGCGCCGCCGGCGCCACGGACTGGCAGGTCGTCAGCTACAGCGACGCGATGCACGCCTTCGCGGTGCCCGGCACCGACTCCCCCGAGCACGGCGCGCAGTACCAGGCCGTCGCCGACCGCCGCTCATGGGCCCAGATGCGCGCCTTCTTCGAGGAAGTCCTCTAGGCGCCGCCTGCTGGCCCGGCCAGGCTTGCCGGGCCGGCCGGGATCGCCGGGCCGGCCTGCCCGTCCGTGCGCTCCCCGCAGGGGAGAAGGGGCGGCGACGGGGTGGGCCCACGCCGCCCGTGTCCCTCGACGCCTCCCTCGCAGAACTCGCCGACCTCGTGGCCAGGCAGCTCCCTAGGCCACGTGGCCCGAGCCACCTGCGGCGATCGCCCGGAGCTGGACGGCCGTCGCGACGGCGGCGTGGGCGGCCTCGGCGCCCTTGTCCTCCTTCGAGCCCGGCAGGCCGGCCCGGTCGAGGCCCTGCTGCTCGTCGTCGAGGGTGAGCACGCCGAACCCGACGGGCTTGCCCGTGTCGAGCGAGACGCGCAGCAGCCCCGACGTGGCCGCGTCCGAGACGTACTCGAAGTGCGGCGTGCCGCCCCGGATGATCACGCCGAGCGCCACGACCGCGTCGGCGCCGGCCTCGAGCGCGGCCTTCGCGACCACGGGCAGCTCGAAGCTGCCGGGCACGCGCAGCACCTCGGCCGTGGCGCCGAGCCGCTCCACGGTGGCCAGTGCCCCGGCGAGCAGGCCGTCGGTGATGGTCTCGTGCCAGGTCCCGGCGACGATCGCGACGCGCACGCCGGTCCCGTCGACGTCGATCTCGGTGGGGGCGCCCTCGACGCTCATGTGTGTCTCCTCAGGTGGGGTGGTGCGGGTGGCATGGGTGGGGCAGGCGGTCGACGGCTGGGCGGTGACCGCTCGGCGTCGCCGCCAGCCGTGGCCGGGCGGTCGGGCCGTCGGGCTCAGTCCTGCTGGTCGTGCTCGTCCAGCCAGACCACGAGCTGGGCGATCGACACGACGGGCACGCCGTCGCGGGCGCCGAGGGCGACGAGCCCGGGCCAGCGCATCATCTCGCCGTCGTCGGCGACGATCTCGCTGATGGCGGCGACGGGGCGGAGGCCGGCCGCGCGCATCAGGTCGACCGCCGCCTCCGTGTGCCCGTTCCGCTCGCGGACGCCGCCGGGGCGGGCGCGCAGGGGCAGCACGTGCCCGGGGCGATGCAGGTCGTCGCGGACGGACGCGGGGTCCGCGAGGACCCGCAGCGTCGTAGCCCGGTCGGAGGCGCTGATGCCCGTCGTCACGCCTGCCGAGGCGTCGACGCTGACCGTGTAGGCGGTGCCACGGGCGTCCTCGTTGTGGGCGACCATCGGCGGCAGGTCGAGGGCGTCCGCGATCTCCGCCGCCATCGGCGCGCAGACGAATCCGGACGAGACCCGGACGGTCCAGGCGAGCCACTCGGGCGTGGCCAGCTCGGCCGAGAGCACGACGTCGCCCTCGTCCTCGCGGGACGCGTCGTCGGCCACGATGACGGGACGCCCCTGGCGCAGGTGGTCGAGCGCGGCCTCGATCGAGGAGGCGCCCGTCGCCTCGGCCGTGTCGGCCGCGGCACCCGGGTCGGTGACGGGAGGCACGCGGACCGCGTCGTCGGCTCGAGCTGTGTCGCCCGCGCCGACCGCGTCGTCGGCTCCTGCCGTGCCGGTCACGACGTCGCCCCCGCCCCGAGGGCGAGCATGCGGCGCACGTGCCGCGCGACCACGTCGGTCTCGACGTTGACCCGGCTGCCGACGACCGCGCGGCCGAGGGTGGTCGCGGCGAGCGTCTCGGGGATGAGGCTGACCTCGAACCAGCCGGGCTGCTCGTGCGGCTCGCTGATCGCGCTCACCGTGAGGCTGACCCCGTCGAGGGTGACCGAGCCCTTGTCGACCAGCAGCGGCGACAGCTCGTCGTCGAGCGTCAGCCGGACACGGCGCCAGGCCTCGCCCGGCTCGATCTCGACGACGGACGCCGTCCCGTCGACGTGGCCCTGGACGATGTGCCCGCCGAGGCGGTCGCCCACCCGGGCGGCACGCTCGAGGTTGACCGGCGACCCGGCGCCGAGCCCGGCGAGGGTGCTGACCGTGAGCGTCTGCTTCATCACGTCGGCGGTGAACGCGCCCTCGCCATGGTCGACGACGGTGAGGCACACGCCGCTGACCGAGATCGAGTCGCCGTGCCCGGCGTCGTCGACGACGAGGGGTCCGCGGACGGTGAGACGGACGCTGTCGCCGACGTCGTCGATCCGGACGACCTCGCCGACCTCCTCCACGAGCCCGGTGAACATCAGCGGCCCGCCGTCTCTGTCGAGGCGGCGGCCACGAAGGACGTCACGGAGGCGTCGGCCGGTGGCGTGGTGTCAGGGGCGCACGAGGAGGTGCGGTGCAGCGAGGTCATGTCGGTCTCCGTCCGGAAGGGGCGGCTCCGGGGGACGACGCAGGGTCGCTCAGCTGGGCGCGCTCTCACGAGACGACGCCCGGCCCGCGCTTCCTCTCATCCGGACTGTGACCGTCGGCACCGGAGTTCCACCGGTTCAACCGGACGACACCCCGGAGGGCGTCGTGCCGGGTCGCGGGCTGTGACCGCCGGTTCAGATTTGCACTGACCCCGGAGCGCGTTGCTCACGGCGACCCTAGCACCGCGCCCGACGAGGACGCCGGACGCTCGTCCACGGGCGCGTGCCTCACGCGCCACACCCCCGAACCTGCATCACACCCCTGAATTCAGGGGCGTGATGCAGGTTCGGGGGTGCAGTGCAGGCGCCCGCCCGGGGAGCCGTCCGCTCAGTCGACGACGACGCCGAGGTGCGCGGCGAACACGCCTGCCATCGACGCGAGCTGGAGGTGGTCGATCGTCGCGCCGCGAAGGCCGTCGAGTCCGTCGACCCGGTCGAGGTCGGTGGTGCGCAGGTCGGTGTGGGCGAGGGAGGCGCCGGTCAGGTCGAGCGTGCCGACACGGCAGTCGACGAAGGCGACGCGCAGGCCCTCGGCCCCCTGCAGGTCGAGCTCGCCGACGACGCAGCCCTCGAGCACGACGTCGGTCAGCCGGGCGCCCCGGAGGTTGAGGTAGTCGATCTTGCCGCCGACGATCCGCACCGACTGCCACGAGGCGTCGAACAGCTCGGCCGAGCCCCAGCGCGGCCGCTCGACCCGGACGTCGCGCCAGGTCGCCCGGGCCGACGAGAGCTCGGGGGCGAACGAGTCGGAGACCACGGACTCGACGATGCGGGTGCCCCTCAGCCGGGCGCCGTCGAGCCGGGGCGACTCGAACACGCACTCGGAGAAGGACGAGCCCTCGAGGTCGCGGTCGGCCAGGTCGGCGTCGACGAACCGCTCGAGCTCGCGGTGGTCGCGGGGCCCCAGCAGGTCGGCGCCCATGTCGACGAGGCCCTGCGGGTCGAGCGGGTCGAGCCGCGGGGCGTCGGTGCCGCCGCCCACGCTGGCGACGGTGCGGGACGAGGGGCGGCGCGGCGGGGTCATGCGACCACGGTAGCGGCGGGGTCCGACAGCGCCTGCGCCTCCTCGGCGGCCCCGGTCTCGAGCCGGCCCCGCGGCTCCCTCAGCACTCGACGACGTTGACCGCGAGGCCCGCCCGGCTCGTCTCCTTGTAGCTGTCGGCCATGTCGCGCCCGGTCTGGCGCATCGTCTCGATCACGGTGTCGAGGCTGACGACGTGGCTGCCGTCGCCCAGCAGGGCCATGCGCGCGGCGGCCACGGCGGTTCCGGCGGCGATGGCGTTCCGCTCGATGCAGGGCACCTGGACGAAGCCGCCGACCGGGTCGCAGGTGAGGCCGAGGTGGTGCTCCATCGCGATCTCGGCGGCGTTCTCGACCTGGCGCGGCGTGCCGCCCAGCAGGCCGGTGAGCGCCCCCGCGGCCATCGACGAGGCCGAGCCGACCTCGCCCTGGCAGCCGGCCTCGGCGCCCGAGATCGAGGCGTTGCGCTTGTAGAGGGAGCCGATCGCGGCGGCGGTCAGCAGGTAGTCGCGAGCCAGGGAGGCGCGGGTCGCCCCGTGGAACCGCATCGCGTAGTAGCCCACGGCCGGCACGATGCCCGCGGCGCCGTTGGTCGGCGCGGTGACGACGCGTCCCCCGCCCGCGTTCTCCTCGTTGACGGCCATCGCATAGGCCTGCAGCCACTGGGCGGGCAGGTCGGAGGTGAGCAGCGACGAGGCCTGGCCCTGCTCGATCGCGGTGCCGGAGAGGGCGTACCGCTCGGCCCGCTCCTCCTGCAGGCGCAGCCGCTCGGCGACCTGGCGGGCGCGGCGAGGCACCTTCATCCAGCCGGGCAGGACGCCGGAGGCGGCGAGGCCGGTGTCGATGCACGCCTCCATCGCGGCCCAGCGGGCGTCGAGGCCGGCCTGCGCCGTCTCCTCACCGTGCAGGGCGACCTCGTTGCGCCAGGCCAGCTCGGCGATGCCGATGCCCTCGGCGTCGCAGAGCCGGAGCAGGTCGTCGGCGTCGCGGAAGGCGAGCGGCGCCTCGCGGGCGGGCACGGCGTGCTCGTCGTCGCCGTCGCGCACGACGAAGCCGCCGCCGATCGAGAAGAACGTGTCGCGCGCGATGCTCTGCCCGTCGGCGTCGAGCGCCTCGAGGCCCATCGCGTTCGGGTGCCGCGGGATGCGCGTCAGCGGCGCCATCCGCAGGTCGCCCCGGGCGAAGGCGATCTGGTGCGTGCCGAGCAGCCGGATGCCGCCGCCCGCCTCCACCGCCTCCTGCATGCGCGAGATCGTCGCCGGGTCGCCCGTCTCGGGCGCGAGGCCCGCGAGGCCCGCGAGCACGGCCGACGGGGTGCCGTGCCCGAGGCCGGTGGCGGCGAGGGAGCCGTAGAGCACGACCTCGACCCGGGCGACGTCGCCCAGCCGGCCGGCGTCGCGGACCGTCTCGAGGAACAGGCGGGCGGCGCGCATCGGACCCACGGTGTGCGAGCTCGACGGGCCGATGCCGACCGAGAAGAGGTCGAGGCCGGAGACGTAGTCGGTCATCGTGCTGCTCCTGGTGCTGTCGGGGAGTCGGGTGTCGGCGCAGGGGCGCCCGCGGCGGAGGCGGCCGCCGAGCGGTCGCCGGTGCTGCGGGCGTGCTCGGCCATCGCGACGGACATGTCGGCCAGGAACCGCTGGACGGTGCGCAGCTCGGCGGCGTCGAACTGGTCCATCACCGTCGCGCTGAGGCGGCCGAGGGGGCCGAAGAACTGGCCGGCGACCGCGCGGGCGGCCTCCGAGTAGTGCACGAGCACGCGGCGCCGGTCGGCGTCGTCGCGGCTGCGGTGCACGTGGCCGGCGCGCTCGAGACGGTCGATGACCCCGGTCGCGGCGCCCGAGGTGACCCCGAGCAGGTCGCCGAGCCGGCCCGACGTCACGGGGTCGCCGCGCTGCTCGGCCTGCATCACGTGCAGCAGCGCCTCGAGGTCGATGTGGCCGAGGCCCTGCTGCCCGGCGAAGGCCTGGGCCACGCGCTGCGACTCGGTCGTCAGGCGCTGCATCGAGGCGACGACGTCGCGGCGGACGGGGTCGTCGTGGGCGCCCGTGTGCGCACCACCGTGCTCGCCGTCGGCTGCGGTGCCGCCGCCTCGCGGGCCGGGCGTCGTCGTCGTGTCGGTCATCGCGCCTCCTCGTCTGATTCTCCCGGACGCAGGGCGCCCGGTGTGCCATAGTCTTATTTGCTAAGACTCTTTGTCAGCGAATCACCTCATCCTGCTCGTTCATCCTCGGAGGACCCCGTGCGCGCACTCGCCCGACTCGTCAGCGGACACCGCACCGCCTGGGCGGTGCTCGGCGGCACGCTCGTCGTCGTCGCCCTGCTGCTCGCCTTGCTGCCCTCGGGCGACGACGAGGCGTTCCCGCCGTCGGGCCTGCCCGACTCGAGCGAGGCGGCGCAGGTGACCGCGCTGCTCGACGAGTTCCCGTCGGCCGACGCCACCGTGGGGATCCTGGTCTGGAGCAGAGGAGGAGCCGAGCTGTCGAGCGCCGACCTCGCGGCCGTCGACACGGCCGCGTCCGCCCTCGCGGAGCAGTCGACCACGCCGCAGGCCGTCCGCCCGCAGGTGAGCGACGACGGCTCCGCCGCCCTCGTCGCCGTGCCGCTCTCGGCCGCCGACGTCGAGGCCGACGTGAGCGGCACGGCGACGAGCCTCCGCGACGCCGCCTCCGCCCAGCTGCCCGACGGGCTCCGTGCGTACCTGACCGGGCCGGTGGGGTTCCAGGACGACGTCGCGAACGCGTTCGCGGGGGCCGACTTCCGCCTCCTGCTCGTCACCGTGCTCGTGGTGGCCGTGCTGCTGATCGTGACCTACCGCAGCCCCGTCCTCTGGATCGTGCCCCTGGTCGTCGTCGGCGTCGCCGACTTCCTCGCCGGCCGGGTGGTCGCCGCCCTCGCCGAGCCCCTCGGCGTCACCGTCGACGCCTCGATCTCGGGCATCCTCTCGGTGCTCGTCTTCGGCGCCGGCACGAACTACGCGCTGCTGCTGGTGGCCCGCTACCGCGAGGAGCTGCTCGTCCGGCCCGACCGGCACGAAGCGATGCGGACGGCCGTGCGGAGCGCCGGCCCGGCCATCGCCGCGAGCGGCGGCACCGTCGCGCTCAGCCTCGCGACCCTGCTGCTCGCCGAGCTCTCGGGCAACCGCGCGCTCGGGGCCGCC
>NZ_CAUPYL010000028.1:0-21063 GCF_963515265.1 uncultured Frigoribacterium sp. | reverse complement strand
GGCCGGCACCGCACCGCCGGCACCGCCGGCACCGCCGCCGTGTCGACGGTCGTCGCGCTCGCCCTCGCCGCGACCCTGACTGCCGCTCCTCCCGAGCCCACCCTCGCCGCCTTCGGGGACACGGCCCGCGCGACCGGGACGGCGACCACGGGGACCCTCGTGGGCGCCTCGGCGATCGCGTGCACCGGCGGAGGTCTCCTCGGGGCCCCCGTCCTGTCGTGGGACGTCCCGACGCCGCTCCCCGCGGGCGGAGTCGAGCCGCCGTCGTGGAACGTCTACCGGAACGGCGTGACCCTGCCTGTCGCCACCGTGACGACGAGGAGCTACCAGGTGCCAGCGGAGATCCTGGGCGTCAGCACCGCGACCTACCGCGTGCAGGGCACGGCCGGCACCGCGCCGTGGTCGTCGCCCTTCTCGGGGACCCGAACGGTGAACTTCGGCCTGCTGGGAGTCACCTGCAGCACGGCGACGTGACCCGCCGACCCTGACCGCACCACACAGGACGCGGCGCCGAAGCGCCGGGAGCGCAGCGGCGCACCGTCCCGACAGCGCGACCGGCTGATCCCGTCCGCACCAGGCAGGACACCGCGCCGACGCGCCGCAGGGGCGGCGGCGCGCCGTCCCGACAGCGCGACCGGCTGATCCCGTCCGCACCACACAGGACGCGGCGCCGAAGCGCCGCGGGGGCAGCGGCGCACCGTCCCGACAACGCGACCGGCTGATCCCGTCCGCACCACGCAGGACACCGCGCCGAAGCGCCGCGGGGGCAGCGGCGCGTTAAAAAATAGAGACCCCTCACGCACCCGCCAGAGCCCGGTTGCCCTTGCTGCGTTTCCGCCCTGGGGGAGTTGGCCTGGATGGCGCCACGTGAGGAGCCTCGAGAAGTTTAGCGGCTCCTGGGTGGTCTGCGCGACACGGGGTGTTCCCTGGGTGCATGAGAATCGTCATCGCCGGAGGACACGGCAAGATCGCCCAGCTCCTCGAACGCCGACTCGCCGACGCCGGGCACGACCCGGTCGGCATCGTCCGCAACCCCGACCACACGTCCGACCTCGAGGCGGCGGGTGCCCGCGCGCTCGTCCTCGACCTGGAGCAGATTGACGTCGAGACCCTCGCGGGTCACCTCGACGGTGCCGACGCCGTGGTCTTCGCAGCCGGCGGCGGGGGCGGCAGCGGCGCCGAGCGCAAGCTCACGATCGACCGTGACGGCGCCGTCCTGCTCGCCGACGCGGCGGAGAAGGCGGGCGTCTCCCGCTACGTGATGGTGTCGGCCATCGGCACGGACGACTTCGACCCCGAGAAGGCCCAGCTGCCCGCCGAGGACGACGACGCCGTCTACCAGGTGTACATGCGCGCGAAGAGCGAGGCCGACGCCGACCTGCGCGCCCGCGACGGCCTCGACTGGACCGTCGTGCGCCCCGGCGGCCTCACCGACGACCCCGGCACCGGAAAGGTCACGGTGGGCCAGACCGTCGAGCGGGGCACGGTCTCCCGCGCCGACGTGGCGGAGGTGATCGCCACGGCGATCATCGAGGGCACCGCGGTCAGGACGCAGTTCGAGCTCGTCTCGGGCGAGACCCCCGTCTCGGACGCGCTCGCCACGATCAAGTACTGAGGTCGACGCAGGGGCCGCCCCTCTCGTCGTCCGGCTGACGGGCCGGCCGCCACGACCTAGCGGAGCGCCGCGGCCTGCCGGGCGATCTCGAGCTCCTCGTTCGTGGGGACCACGAGGACGTCGACGGACGCTCCGTCGGGCGAGATGCGGCGGGCGTCCCGCGAGGCGAGCTCGTTGCGGTCGTCGTCGACCCGGATGCCGAAGAAGTCGAGCCCGGCCAGCGTCCGGCGGCGCAGCAGGGCGTTGTTCTCGCCCACGCCCGCGGTGAAGACGACCGCGTCGAGGCCGCCGAGCTGGGCGACGTAAGCGCCGACGTAGTGGCGGATGCGGTGGCGGTAGACGGCCAGCGCCGACTCCGCCACGGCGTCGCCGCGCGAGGCGCTGTCCTGCACGTCGCGCATGTCGCCGCTGCCGGTGAGGCCGAGCAGCCCGCTGCCCTTGTTCAGCAGGGTCTCGAGCTCGTCGAAGTCGAGACCCGCCTCGCGGTGCAGGTGGAAGACGGCTGCCGGGTCGATGTCGCCGGACCGCGTGCCCATGACGAGCCCCTCGAGGGGCGTCATCCCCATGCTCGTCTCGATCGAGCGGCCGCCGTCGATCGCCGCGGCGGAGGCGCCGTTGCCGAGGTGCAGGACGATGATCTTGAGCTCGGCGAGCGGACGGCCGAGGAACTCGGCGGTCTTCTCGGACACGTACTTGTGCGAGGTGCCGTGGAACCCGAACCGGCGCACGTGGTGCTTCTCGGCCAGCTCCGCGTCGATGGCGTAGGTGTACGCGGCAGGCGCCAGCGTCTGGTGGAACGCCGTGTCGAACACCGCCACGTGGGGCACGTCGGCGAACGCCTCCTTCGCGGCCCTGATGCCCTGCAGGTTCGCGGGGTTGTGCAGCGGCGCCAGCGCGGAGAGGCGGTCGATCGCCTTCTCCACCTCGTCGGTGACGAGGGTGGCCCGGTCGAAGTCCACTCCCCCGTGCACGACACGGTGGCCGACGGCCGTGGGCGGGTGCTCGTCGAAGGAGGGGCCCTGCGCGGCGAAGGCGGCCATCATCGCCTCGAACCCGGCCGCGTGGTCGGCGATCGGCTGCGAGTCGTTGCTGCTCTCGGCACCCGTCAGGTGGTTGCGGTGCCGGGTCTGGCCCACCGCCTCCCCGATCCGCTCGACCAGCCCCGACGCGAGCGTCGTCTCGTCGTCCAGCTCGATCAGCTGGTACTTGAACGAAGACGAGCCGGAGTTGACGACGAGCACTGCGCTCACGGGGTGTTCCCTTCGGTGGTGGTGGAGGTCTCGGCGGCGGCGGCCTCGGTGCCGGCCTGGATGGCGGTGATGGCCACCGTGTTGACGATGTCGCCGACGAGCGCGCCGCGCGAGAGGTCGTTGATCGGCTTGCGGAGGCCCTGCAGGATGGGCCCGATCGCGACCGCCCCCGCGCTCCGCTGCACGGCCTTGTACGTGTTGTTGCCGGTGTTCAGGTCGGGGAAGATGAACACGGTCGCCCGCCCCGCGACCTCGGAGTCGGGCATCTTCGCGGCGGCCACGACCGGGTCGGCTGCGGCGTCGTACTGGATCGGGCCCTCGACGAGCAGGTCGGGGCGGCGCTCACGCACCAGCGCCGTCGCGGCGCGGACCTTCTCGACGTCCGCGCCCGAGCCGCTGTCGCCCGTGCTGTAGCTGAGCATCGCGACGCGCGGCTCGATGCCGAACTGCACCGCGGTCTCGGCCGACGAGAGGGCGATGTCGGCGAGCTGCTCGGCGGTCGGGTCGGGGATGACGGCGCAGTCGCCGTAGACCAGCACGCGGTCGGCGAGCGCCATGAGGAACACGCTCGACACGACGCCGACGCCCGGCACCGTCTTGATCACCTCGAACGCGGGGCGGATGGTGTGGGCGGTCGTGTGCGCCGCCCCGGAGACCATGCCGTCGGCGAGGCCGAGCTTGACCATCATCGTGCCGAAGTACGAGACGTCCGTGACGGTGTCCATCGCCATGCTCGCCGAGATGCCCTTGTGGGCGCGCAGCTTCGCGTACTCGGCGGCGAACTGCACCTGCAGGCTGGCGTCGAACGGGTCGAGCACCCGGGCGTCGGCGAGGTCGAGGCCGAGCTCGGCGCCGCGTGCGCGGATCACGCCCTCGTCGCCCAGCAGCGTGAGGTCGGCCACGCCGCGCTGCAGCAGCGTCGACGCGGCACGCAGGATGCGGTCGTCGTCGCCCTCGGGCAGCACGATGTGCTTCTTCACGCTCCGGGCGCGCTCGAGCAGCTGGTGCTCGAACATCAGCGGCGTGACGACGCCGGAGGGGCTGACCTCGAGCAGGCGGAGCAGCTCCCTGCCGTCGACGTGCGTCTCGAAGAGCGACAGCGCGAGGTCGTACTTGCGGGGCGAGTCGGCGGCGAGACGGCCCCGGGTCTGGGTGATGGCCAGCGCGGCGTCGTAGGTGCCCAGCTCGCTGCGGGCGATGGGCAGCGTGCTGCCGAGGCCCTCGACGAGGCGGTCGACCTGGGGCGCCAGCGCGAAGCCGCCGTTCAGCACGACCGCGGCGAGCGACGGGAACGTCTCGGACGCGTGGGCGAGCACCGTCGCGACGAGGACGTCGGACCGGTCGCCGGGCACGACCACCACGGCCCCCTCGATCAGCCGCGGGAGCACGTTCTCCATCGACATGGCGGCGACGACGACCCCCTCGACCTCACGGTCGAGCAGGGCCTCGTCGCCGCGCAGGAACGTCGAGCCGGTCGCCCCGAGCACGGCGCGGACGGTGGGGGCGACGAGGAGGCGGTCCTCCGGCAGCGCCCAGACGGGCACGGTGCCCGAAGGGCTCGCGGCGAGCGCCTGGCCCACGCCCTCGACGACGTCGTCGAGGTGCTCGGGGTCGACCCGGTTCGCGACGACGGCGAGCAGGCTGGCGTGCTCGTTGCGGAGCTCGGCCGTCGTGACCTCGGCCACCTGGCGCATGTCCGCGCCGGTGCGAGGGGTCGTGCCGTCGGCGGCGCTGCGGCCGCCGAGGACGAGCAGCACGGGGGCGCCGAGGTTGGCGGCCACCCGGGCGTTGAAGGACAGCTCGGTGGGGCTGCCGACGTCGGTGTAGTCGGAGCCGATCACGACGACCGCGTCGCACTGCCGCTCGACGGCGGAGAACCGGCTGACGATCGCGGCGAGCGCGGCGTCCGGGTCGCGGTGCACGTCGTCGTAGGTGACGCCGACGCACTCCTCGTAGTCGAGGTCGACGCTGTCGTGCGCGAGCAGCAGCTCGAGCACGTAGTCGCGCTCGCGCGTCGAGCGGGCCACGGGGCGGAACACCCCCACCCGGCCGACCTCGTGGCTCAGGGTGTCGAGCACGCCGAGGGCGATCGTCGACTTGCCGGTGTGGCCTTCTGCGGACGTGATGTAGATGCGGGTGGACACGTCGCCCAGCCTACGTCCGGCGGGCTCGGAGGCGCCGGGGAGGTCAGCGGGGCAGACGCGGGCTGTCCGGGTTCAGCAGCGAGTGCCTGCGGCCGTAGCCGAAGTAGAGCGCGAGACCGACGAGCAGCCAGATGCCGAAGCGCAGCCAGGTCTCCCAGTGCAGCTGCGAGATGAGGAACCCGCTCGCCAGCACCCCGAAGGCCGGGACGAAGGGCATGAACGGGAGGCGGAAGGTGCGCGGCTCGTCGGGCCTGCGGTAGCGGAACACGATGACCGCGACGCAGACGACCACGAACGCGGCGAGGATGCCGATGTTCGTCAGGTCGGCGACGGCGCGGATGGGGAACACCCCGGCGAGCAGCGCGGAGGCGATGCCCGCGATCCACGTGACGCGCTGCGGGACGCCCTTGCGGTCGGTCCGCGCGAACCAGCCGGGCAGCAGGCCGTCGCGGCTCATCGAGAACCAGACCCGCGTGACGCCGAGCAGGAACGTGAGCATGACGGTGAGGATCGAGATGACCGCGAACACCGAGATGATCGTGGCCACCACCGGCAGTCCGACGCTGCTGAAGGCCGAGGCGAAGCCGGCGGCCGGATCGATCTCGCGGTAGTCCTGCATGCCGGTGAGCACCAGCGTGGCGGCGACGTAGAGGATCATCGCGATGATCAGCGACAGGATGATCGCCTTCGGCATGTGCTTCTTGCCGTCGACGCTCTCCTCCGCCGCGGTGCTCATCGCGTCGTAGCCGAAGACGGCGAAGAAGACGGTGGCGGCCCCGGTGAAGACCGGCCCGAAGCCGTTGGGCACGAAGGGCGAGAAGTTCTCGGCGCTCAGGTGGAACAGGCCGATGCCGATGATGAACAGCACCAGCAGCACCTTGATGCCGACGGCGACGATCTCGAAGCGGCCGAACGCCTTCGACCCCCGGCTCAGGATGAAGGTGACGACCAGGCAGACGACGATCGCGGGCAGGTTGACCACGCCGCCCTGCCCCGCGTCGGGCGTCGAGGCGATCGCGTCGGGGAGCTGCAGCCCGAGCCCCGAGAGGAACGCGTCGAAGTAGCCCGAGATGCCGATCGCGACGACGGCCACGATGGCCACGTACTCGAGCAGCAGGTCCCAGCCGATGAACCAGCCGATGATCTCGCCGAGGGCGACGTAGCCGTAGGTGTAGGCGGAGCCGGCCCGCGGGATCATGCCCGCGAACTCGGCGTACGAGAGCGCCGCCGCGGCACTGGCGAGACCGGCGATCAAGAAGGAGAACAGGACGGCCGGTCCGACCCCGGGGTTCGCGTCGTCGCCGTGGGCGACGAGCCCCGCCAGCGAGAAGATGCCGACACCGATGATGCCGCCGACGCCGATGGCCGTCAGCTGCCACAGCCCGAGGCTCTTGAAGAGGCCGGTGCCCCCGGTCTCGTCCTCGATCTGCTGCACGGGCTTCTTGCGGAGCACCGAGCGGGATCCGTCACGTCGTGTGGTCACGAGCGCCTCCTGTGCGCACGCCGTCGTGCGCGGTCTGGCTGAGGGGCGCAGGTGCGCCGTCGCGATATGTTATCGCCGCGGCGGCTCCGGGCGGGAGCCGGTCTCCGGGTCCCGCCCGGCCCGACGGCTCAGGAGTAGTCGTGCTGCGCGACTCCGAGGGAGCGGTACACCGCGTTCCCCTCGGTCGAGGTGTCGGGGTCGAGCTCCCAGTTGACGTCGTCGCCGCCGTCGGCCGCGGGCCGGACGAGGCTCTTCTGCGGCTGGCCGCCGATCGACTCGAGCTGCTCGGTGCGGGCCTCCTGGCCGTCGTCGCCGAGGAAGGACGCGGTGTAGGTGTCGTCAGTCATGACCAGAACCTACGCGGGCGTCCTCGGGTCGGACCGGCGCCTCCGACGGTTCACAGGGTCGGACAGCCCGCACGCCGGGATCCTCGCCGGGCTCGGCCCCTCCTATGATCGTGCCGTGATCATCCGCCCCGCCGCCGAGTCCGACCTCCCCGGGGTCCTCGAGATCCACGCCGACGCCGTCGCCCGCTCGACGGCCATCTGGACCGACGTGGAGCCCGACCTGCAGGGGCGCCGCGACTGGCTCGCCGCCCACAGCCGCCCGGGGACGGCCGCGATCGTCGCCGTCGAGGGCGACCTCGTCGTCGGGTACGCGAGCTTCGGCCCGTTCCACGCCAAGGACGGCTACCGCCACACGGTCGAGAACAGCGTCTACGTGCGCGAGGGCCGCCAGGGCGCCGGCATCGGCCGCAGCCTGCTGGAGGCGCTGGTCGCCGGGGCCAGGGAGGCCGGCCACCACGTCATGGTCGCCCTCGTCGAGGCCGGCAACGAGGGCTCGGTGCGGCTGCACCGGTCGCTCGGCTTCGAGGACGCGGGGCTGCTGCGCGAGGTCGGCGTCAAGTTCGGCCGCTGGCTCGACCTTCGGTACATGACGCTGATGCTGGACGGCACCGCCGCTTCCTAGGCCCGCCGCACGCCGCCTGCGCCGCCACCGCTCGAGCTACACCCCTGGACCCGCACTACACCCCCGGAACGGAGGGTGTTGTGCCGATCCGGGGGTGTGATTCGCGCACATACGGCCAGGTACACCTCGTCTCGAACGCGCAATTGCCGCTGCGCTGTCATGCCCGGCGCGACGGCCGCCTCCTGGGCCGCCGTCGAGCGGGCCCCTCGGAACCCACGCGCACCCTCGGGCGCGCGGGAGGGTGCGCGCGGGTTCGAGGGGTGCGGGCGGCGCCGCACGGGCACGAACGCACGAACGGCCCTCCCGAAGGGGAGGGCCGTTCCGGTGTCGCCCGAAGGGCGAACCAACGGTGGACGAGCGATGGCCCTCCCGCAGGGGAGGGCCATCGCGACGCGGAGGATAGGGGATTCGAACCCCTGAGGGCTTGCACCCAACACGCTTTCCAAGCGTGCGCCATAGGCCACTAGGCGAATCCTCCAGGGCGGGCGACAGAATCACTGGCGCACGACCTCGTCCATGGTAGCGGACGGCGCGAGGTGCTGCGGACGCACCTGCGGCGGGCGGCGGGCCGAGGAGGCGGCGGGCACGCGGCGCGCGGCCGGCCCGACGTAGCATCGTCGGATGGACTCCCCCGCCTCCGCCCGCGTCGACAGCTGGCTGTGGGCGGTCCGCGTCTACAAGACGCGCTCGGCGGCGACGGCGGGCTGCCGCGCCGGGCACGTCCGGGTGAACGGCGAGCGGGTCAAGGCGTCGCAGTCGGTCCGGCCCGGCGACGAGGTCCGGGTGCGCGTGGCCGGGTTCGACCGGATCCTCGTGGTCCGCACGTGCCTCGTGAAGCGGGTGGGCGCCTCCGTCGCCGCCGAGGCGATGACCGACCTGACGCCGCCTCCTCCCCCGCGCGAGGAGACCGCCGTGGTGGCGGTCCGGGACAGGGGGGCCGGTCGACCGACGAAGCGCGAACGCCGCGACCTCGAGAAGCTCCGCGACCGCTGACGAGGCAGTCGGGCACACGCCGGTGAGTCGACGCCGGGAGGCTGCCGAGCCGCACTTTCGCGGACCGGACAGAGCGGTCCGGCCCGGGGGGCGCCTCCCTTATGATCGGTGCCACGGCAGGCCGTCGGGTCGACGGTCGTCCTCTCTGAGGGGGGAGGCAGCCGAGGGCCGAGGGGGCTGACATGGTGACCGGTGTCGCGCGCGACGACTTCGAGGTGATCGCCGTGCCCCGGCGCACGATCGCCCGGACCGCCGTGCTCACCGCGGTCCTCAGCCTCGTGCCCGTGCTCGGGGCCCTGCTCTGGCTGACCTGGCCGACCGGCCGCTGGCCGGCCGTGCTGTGGGTCGCCGACGTGGCCGTCGTCGTGGGGCTCCTCATGTACTGGCGGTTCCGGGTCTCGTACGCCGGCGTCAGCTCGACGGAGTTCTTCAAGCGCGGATGGCTCCCGGGCAGCGTGCGGCTCCCCCGCGACGCCGTCGCGACCGTCCTCGTCGCGCGCACCTACCGCGGCGCCTCGACCGAGACGGTGCCGCAGCTGATCGCCCTCGGCCGCGACGGCGAGGTGCTCTTCCGCATGCGGGGCGGGTACTGGCCCGACGAGGCGATCACGGCCGTCACCGATGCACTCGGCAGCGCCGTGACGACGGTCTCGCGTCCGATGTCGGGGCCTGAGTTCTACCGCACCTGGCCCGAGAGCCGGTCGTGGTACGAGGGCCGCCGCTGGCTCAGCACCACGCTGGTCGTGCTGGCGTTCGCCGTCGCCACGAGCCTGCTGGCGGTCGTCTGGCAGGCCTTCACGGGCTGAGCCCTCCCTCGTCCCGCCAGCGCCCGCCTCCCCGTCGCGCTGCCACGGGCCACGCCCCGCCGGGCTCAGCGCCGGCGCAGCGTCCCGAAGATCCCCTTCACGACCTCGCGGACGATCGTCTTGCCGGCGCTCGAGCCGAGCACGTCCCCGAGCACGCCGCCCGCACCGCCGCCGGCGCGGCCACGACCGGACGACGAGGAGGAGCGGGTCGAGCCGCCCGTCCGACGCGCCCTCGTCGACGCAGCGGCACGCTCGGCCTTCTCGAACTCGCGTTGCTGGCGCTCGTACTCGGCCTGGGCGGCCTTCCGCTCCTTCTCGGCCGCCTTCAGGGCAGCCGCGTCGTGCTTCTCCCGGGCCGCCGCCTCCTTCGCCTGGAGCACGAGGGCCTCGTCGCGCGCGGTGGCCTCGTCGAGCTCGCGACGGCGCAGCGCGGCGGCCTCGAGCTTGCGGGCCAGCATCTCGCGCGCGGAGTCGCGGTCGACGGGCGCGCCGTAGACCGGCCAGAGCGGCGACGCGGCGACCCGGGCCGTCATCTCGTCGGCGGGCAGCGGCGACATCGAGCCCTGGGGCGCCCGGACCCGCGTCCACGCGACCGGGCTGGGCGCGCCCTTCTCGTTCATCACGGTGACGACAGCCTCCCCCGTGCCCAAGCTGGTCAGCACGGCCCCGAGGTCGTAGTCGCTCGTGGGGTAGGTCGAGACGGTGGCCCGCAGCGCCTTGGCGTCGTCGGGCGTGAAGGCCCGCAGCTGGTGCTGGATCCGTGAGCCGAGCTGCGCGAGGACGTCGCCGGGCACGTCCTTCGGGGTCTGCGTGACGAAGACGATGCCGACGCCCTTCGACCGGATCAGCCGCACGGTGCGCGTCACCTGGTCGAGGAACGCGTCCGAGGCGCCCGCGAAGAGCAGGTGGGCCTCGTCGAAGAAGAAGACGAGCTTCGGCCGGTCGAGGTCGCCCACCTCAGGGAGGTCGTTGTAGAGGTCGGCGAGCAACCACATCAGGAACGTCGAGAACAACGCCGGCCGGTCGTGGACGCCGGGCAGCTCGAGCAGGCTGACGATGCCGTGACCGTCGGCCGCGGAACGGAGGAACACGGCCGTGTCGATCTCGGGCTCGCCGAAGAACGCGTCGGCGCCCTGGTCGGCGAAGGTGATCAGCTCGCGCAGCACCACCCCGACGGTCGCCTTGCTGAGGCCGCCGAGCTCGGCGAGCTCCGCCTTGCCGTCGTCGCTCGTCAGGTAGCTGAGGACGCTGCGGAGGTCTGCCAGGTCGAGCAGCGGCAGCCCCGCTCGCTCGGCGTAGTGGAAGACGAGGCCGAGGCTCGACTCCTGCGTGTCGTTCAGGCCGAGCACCTTGCTGAGCAGGATCGGCCCGAAGCCGCTCACCGTCGCCCGCACCGGCACGCCGGGGCCGCCGTCGCCGAGCGAGAAGAACTCGGCGGGGGCCGCCAGGGGCGTCCAGTCCTGGCCGATGCCGCGGGTGCGCGCGAGCAGCTTCTCGCTGGACTCGCCCGCGGCGGCGAGGCCGGAGAGGTCGCCCTTCACGTCGGCCGCGAAGACGGGCACGCCCGCCGCGGACAGCTGCTCGGCGAGCACCTGCAGCGTCTTCGTCTTGCCCGTGCCCGTCGCGCCCGCGATCAGGCCGTGCCGGTTCAGCATGCCGAGCGGGATCCGCACGGGGACGTCGGCGAGCGCGTCGCCGTTCACGAGCGAGCCGATCTCGAGGGCCGGGCCCTCGGTGGCGTATCCGGCCCGCACCGCGTCGACGGCGGCGGACGAGAGCGGACCCGAGGAGGCGGTCGTCACCTCGGCAGGACCGGCAGCGGCGACCGGGTCGGCCGTACCTGCATCCGGTGCTGGGGTCGCTGCCGCCCGGGCGTCCTGCTCGGCCTCGGCCGCCTCCTGCGCCGCTGCCTCGGCCTCGGCCGCGAGCTCCTCGGCCCGCGCCAGCGCCGCCTCCGCGTCGCGCTTCGCCTGCTCGGCGGCGGCGACCGCCGCGGCGGCCTCCGCCCTGGCCTGGTCGAGGGGGTCGGTCATGGGGTCAGCCTAGGCACCCGCACCGGCGCGCGGCTGCCACACCCAGCCGCGCCCCCTGACCCTCTCCTGCTCGTCGAGCAGCCGATGGGCGACCGGGGCCCAGAGGACGACCGCGACGCCGGCGCCGATCAGCAGCCCGCCGATCGTGTCGGTCAGCCAGTGCGCCCCGAGGTAGGTGCGGCTGAGCAGCATCAGCACGGTCCAGACGACGCCGGCCGCCCAGACCCAGACCCGGCGGAGCACGACGCCGAGCACGACGGCGAGGGTCGCGGCGTTGGCGGTGTGGCCCGACGGGAACGAGCCGTAGTCGCTCACCACGAGGATCTCGGTCGGCCGCGCCCGTCCGAAGGTGTGCTTGATCACCTGGACGACGCCGGCGCTCAGGGCGCACGCGCAGATCCAGTAGAGAGCCGCCCACGGGCGCCGACGGAGCAGGAAGACCACGGCGACGCCGATCGGCACGACGAAGACTCCGATCAGCCCTGCCCCGACCGTGTCGAAGACGAGGGCCGGGGCGATCCAGAAGTCGCTGCGGTGCTCGACGAGCTCGTTCATGAAGCGCTCGTCGATGCCGAGCCGCCCTGCCCTCGCCGTCACGACCACGCCGATCAGCAGCACGACCCCGATCGCGCCGAGCGCGCTGAAGACCCACCACCGGCGCTGCACGCGCCGGGCGACGGTCGCCTCCCGCGGGGTGGCCGGCTTCGGGGCGAGGGGCGAGGTGTCCATCCGCCGACAGTACCGACGGAGGTGCGGCGCGGCCCGCCCGGGTCGGCCGGCGCCTCCTGGGGGCTGCTCCGCGCCTCCCAGGCCCGGCCTAGTGCGCGAGCGCCGGGACGCTGCGTGGCCGCACCAGCAGCCACAGGCTGAGGATGGCCACGGCCGAGGTGACCATCATCACGCTGCCCATCGGCACCGCGGTGTCGATCCCGAGGAAGCCGACGACCGGCGAGATGATGCCGGCGAGGCCGAAGTTGAGGGCTCCGAGCAGGGAAGCGGCCGTGCCGGCCTCGGCACCGTGGTTCGCGAGGCCCAGCACCTGCACCTGCGGGAACGTGAAGCCGCACGCCGCGATGAAGAACCAGAGCGGCACGAGGATGCCGAGCAGCCCCACGTGCAGCGAGTCGAGCAGCACGATCAGCCCGGCGCTGACGATCAGCACGGTCGTCGACCCCGCGAGGATGTACGCCGGGGGCACCCGACGGGCGAGGCGCGAGCTGACCTGGACGCCGACCACGATGCCGAGCGAGTTGATCGCGAAGAGGTAGCCGTACTGCTGGGCGTCGAGGCCGTACACGTCCTGGAAGAGGAACGACGAGGCGGACAGGTACGTGAAGAGGCCCGAGAAGACCATGGCGCCGATCAGCGCGACGCCGACGAAGACGCGGTCGCTGAAGAGGGCCCGGTAGCGCTGCCGGAGGGTCGTGTGGCCGGCGCCGTGGCGGGCCGACTCGGGCAGGGTCTCGACGATCAGGAAGATCGCCGCGAGCAGGATGAGCACGCCGTAGGCGACGAGGAACCAGAAGATGCCGCGCCAGTCGGTGAACCGGAGCAGCTGCGAGCCGACGACCGGGGCGAGCACGGGCGCGAGGCCGGTGACGAGCGCGAGGCGGGACAGCATGCGCACGAGCGGCAGGCCGCCGAACAGGTCGCGCACGGTGGCCATGGCGACGACGCCGCCGGCGGCGGCGCCCATGCCCTGCAGGACGCGGAAGACCGCGAGCCACGTGATGTCGGGGGCGGCGGCGGCGCCGACGCTGGCGCCGATGTGGACGGCGGTCGCCACGATGAGGGGCAGGCGGCGACCGACCTTGTCGCTCCACGGGCCGACGAGCAGCTGCCCGACCCCGAAGCCGATCGTCGTCGCCGTGAGGGTGAGCTGCACGAGGCCCGCAGTGACGCCCAGGTCGTCCTCGAGCGACGGGAAGGCCGGCAGGTAGAGGTCGATCGTGAGCGGGCCGAGCGCGGTCAGCGCGCCCAGGACGATCACGTAGACGAGCCTCTGGCGGCGGGTCAGGGCGTCACCGGGGTGGACGACGATGCTCACGGGGATGTCCTCACGACAGGGCCGACCAGGCGCGCTCGAATCGGTTCGATCCGACACCGCGCGACCTGGACGTGGTGGTGGGTGGGAGGGGTGACGCTGCGCACGGACGACGGGCGTGGTCGACATCGATCGTAGCCCCGCCTCGGCCCCGCCGACAGGGCCTCCGTCACGGCCTCGGCCGCACGACGGAGTCCGACTTCGCGACACGGCGTCGCCGAGGCCGACGGCTGTCGAGCACCACTAGGATCGGCTCAGCCGAGGCCCCCGCCGCGGCCACGGCACGACATCCAGGAGGCCTCCATGGTCGACGCCCGCATCGTCCAGACGACCAAGGCGCTGCACGGCGCCATCGTCGAGCTCGCGTCGAAGCAGCCCGTGTCGACCATCACGGTGGCCGACGTCACGCGCGCCGCGGGGATCAACCGTGCGACGTTCTACAGCCACGCGACGTCGCCGGGCGGCCTGCTGACCGACGTGATCACGCCCGAGCTCGACCAGATCCGCCTCGACGACCAGGCCGCCCGCGCGGCATCGACCGGTGCCGACGGGGCGGAGTTCACCAGCCGGGCCATCGAGCGCGTCGTCGACCACGTCGTCCGCTACCGCGACATGTACCGGCTCGCGCTGCCGGACGCGCTGGACGCGTCGATCCACCAGGCGCTCGCCGGCCACTTCGAGACCTCGTCCCTGCAGCACATCGAGGGTCTCCCCGAGGGCTCCCTGCCCGAGGGGCTGTCGGTCCACATCGCCGCCGGCTGGTTCGCCCACGCCCTCGTCGGGGCCATCGAGGCCTGGCTGCGGGGCAAGCGCACCAGCCGCAAGGCGCTGCTCGACACGATGGCCGCGATGACGCCGGCCTGGTGGCAGTGACCGCCGCCTCCTCCTCGCGCCCCTAGGCCGGGTGCACGTCGCGCGGGTCCGCCGGGTCGACCTCGACCGTCGCCGTGCCCAGCCGCAGGACGCCGTCCGTCAGCGGCTCGCAGCGCATCCCGCCGAGCCCCCTCATGGCCCGGAACGCCCCGGGAGCGAGCACGTGGTCCATCCACGCGCACGGGTTCGCCGGCCTGTTCACGCGCAGCAGGACCGGGCCGTCGCCGGTGTCGAGGCTGATCGTGCGTCCGCGCAGCGCGTCGACGTCGAGGCCGCGCGTCACGACGTTGCGCCGGGCCGCGACCGCGTCGAGCGGCTCGTCGAGGTCGAGGAGGCGCGCGACCGCCTCGAGGGACTCGGCCGCGAAGAGCGTCACCGACGCGCCCCGGTGCGCAGGCTTCGCGAAGTAGCGGTCGCCGACGATCCCGAGGCCGGCGCGGAGCTCGACGCTCTCGTGCAGCTCGGGCCCGGCGGGAGGCGGCTCGGGCCCGTCGGCGGGGCGGCCGACGTAGCGGGAGCGGGGCGACGCGAGCAGCAGCTCGATCGTGACCGGGGGCGCTATCGCGACCGTCGCCTCCTCGTTCCCTGCCGTCACGGCACCACCGTACCGGCCGGGGACGGCGAGAGCCGACCGCCCCGGTGCAGGGCGATCGGCTCTCGTGGTGACGCGGGTGGTGCGGGTGGCGCTACTTCGTCAGCGGGCCCAGGGTGGGGTCGTTGGCGTACGCCTCGGCGGCGTTCTCCTTGGTGACGATCTGCGGGGGCAGCAGGTAGGCCGGGACGATCTTCGAGCCGTTGTCGTACGACTCGTCGTCGTTCGTCTCGGCCTTGTCGCCCTCGGACAGCGAGGTCACCATGTCGATGGCCTGCGCGACCAGGTTGCGGGTGTCCTTGTTGATCGTGGAGTACTGCACGCCCTCCATGATCGACTTGACCGACTCGACCTCGGAGTCCTGGCCGGTGACGACCGGGACGTCCTTGCCGGCGCCCTGCACCGAGGTGATGATGGCGCGGGCCAGCGTGTCGTTGGGGCTCAGGACGCCGTCCAGCTCGGCGGTGCCGTAGGTGCTGGTCAGCAGCGAGTCCATGCGGCGCTGGGCGTTCTCGGCCTTCCAGCCGTCGGTCGCGGTCTGCTTGATGTCGGTCTGGCCCGAGGCGACGACGACGGTGCCGTCGTCGATGGCCGGCTGCAGGACGCTCATGGCGCCGTCGAAGAAGACCTTCGAGTTGGCGTCGTCGGACGAGCCGGAGAACAGCTCGATGTTGTACGGGCCCTCCGCCTTCTTGGCCTTCATGCCGTCGAGCAGGGCCTGGCCCTGGAGCTCGCCGACGTTGAAGTTGTCGTAGGCGACGTAGTAGTCGACGTCCTCGGTGTTGAGGATGAGGCGGTCGTAGGCGATGACGACGGCGCCCGCGTCGTGGGCCGCCTTCACCTGGGTGCCGAGCTGAGCACCGTCGGCCGCGCCGATGATGATCACCTTCGCGCCCTTGGTGACCATGGACTGGATCTGCTCCTGCTGGTTCGCGACGGTGCCGGAGGCAGCCGCGTACTGCACGTCGGGCTCGAAGCCCGCCTCGGTGAGGCCGTCGGTGAACAGGTCGCCGGCGAGGACCCAGTTCTCACTGGTCTTCGCGGGCAGCGCGACGCCGATGGTCGAGCCCTGCTCGAAGCCGGAGGCCGCGTCGCCCGAGCCGGCGTCGGTGCGAGCCGAGTTCGAGCAGCCGCTCAGGATCAGCGTCGTTGCTGCGGCGACCGCCATGGTCGCCAGCGCGATTTTGCGCATGCTGTGTCTACTTTCTTGTAGGGGGGTTGCAGGTGTGGGAGCTGGTGCTCCCGGGGAATGCGCGCCCGGCCGTCGGTGGACGGGCACGCGGAGGTGCGGGTCTAGTTGGGCGTGGTCGACGTGGGTCGCTGCACGTCGGTGAGGTCGCCGTTCGGCTGGACCGCGCCGGCGGGGGCGTCGGTCGCCCGGCCGACGCCGGACTGGCGGCCGGCGGTCGAGGTCTCGACCGACGCGGCAGGCGCCGCGATGCCGTCCTTGTCGCGGCGGAGGCCACGGGTCAGGAAGCCCGTGATGGACGGGCGACCCTGGCTCTTGTTGTAGACGTCGACGGCGACGGCGATCAGGAGCACGAGGCCCTTGATCATCTGCACCTTGTCCGAGCCGACGCCCATGAGCTGCAGGCCGTTGTTCAGCACGGCGATGACGAAACCACCGACGATCGAGCCGGTCACGGTGCCGATGCCGCCGGCGACGGCCGCGCCGCCGATGAAGACCGACGCGATGGCGTCGAGCTCCCAGTTCAGGCCGTCCTGGGGGCCGGAGGCCCCGGCCCGGGCGACGTAGATCATGCCGGCGAGGGCGGCGAGCACGGACATGTTCATCATCACGAAGAAGTTGATGCGCTTCGCGTTGACGCCCGACAGCTCGGCGGCGTGCGAGTTGCCGCCGACCGCGTAGATGTGCCGGCCGAAGATCGTGTTCTGCGTGATGAATCCGTAGACCAGCACGAGCACGCCGAGGATGATGCCCGACACGGGGAACGAGGTGCCGACCCGGCCGCCGCCGAAGAGCGTGGCGGCGTACAGGATGATCGCGACGAGCACGGCGAGCTTGACGAAGCTGACCCACAGCGGGGCCATCTCGCTGCCCATGGTGCGCTGCACCCGACGGAGGCGGAACTCGCGCCAGACGACGACTGCGGCGAGGATCAGGCCGAGCAGCAGGGTCGCGTTGTTGTAGCCGGTGTTCGGCCCGAACTCGGGCAGGTAGCCGGCGCCGATGACCGTGTAGGCCTCGGGAACGGGCAGCGTGGTGGCGTTGCCGACGAACTGGTTGGCGCCGCGGAAGAGCAGCATGCCCGCCAGCGTGACGATGAAGGCCGGGACGCCGACGTAGGCGACCCAGAAGCCCTGCCAGGCACCGATGGCCGCGCCGACGACGAGGCCGAAGACGATGGCGACGGGCCACGGGAAGTTCCAGGTCGTCATCGACGTCGCGACCATGATCCCGACGAAGGCGGCGACGGAGCCGACCGACAGGTCGATGTGGCCGGCGACGATGACCATGACCATGCCGATGGCGAGGATCAGGATGTACGAGTACTGGCTGACCAGGGCGATGAGGTTCGTCGGCTCGAGGGTGAGCCCGCCCGTCAGGAACTGGAAGATGACGATGGCCACCACGAGGGTCGCGATCATGCCGAACTGACGGGCGTTCGACGTGTTCCCGCCGAAGACCTTCTTCAGGTCCTTGATTCCGCTCATGCGGCCTGCTCCTTCTTCTTCGACGTCATGGTGCGCATGAGCGTCTCGGCGTCGGCGTCCGCCGCGTCGATCTCGTTGGTGACGGTGCCCTCGAAGATCGTGTAGATCCGGTCCGAGAGCCCCAGCAGCTCCGGGAGCTCGGACGAGATGACGATCACGCCTTTCCCCTGGGCTGCGAGCTGGTTGATGATGTTATAGATCTCGAACTTCGCGCCCACGTCGATGCCGCGGGTCGGCTCGTCCAGGATGAGCAGGTCGGGGTCGGTGAACATCCACTTCGCCAGCACGACCTTCTGCTGGTTGCCGCCGGACAGCTTGGCGACGCCCTCGTCGACGGTGGGCGTCTTGACCCGCAGGCTCTTGCGGTACTCCTCCGCGATGGAGTGCTCCTCGTAGGTGTTCACGACGGAGGCGCGGGAGATCTTCGAGAGCTTGGCCGCCACGGTCGAGCGCTTGATGTCGTCGAGCAGGTTGAGGCCGAGCACCTTCCTGTCCTCCGAGACGTAGGCGAGGCCGTTGTCGATGGCGTCACGGACGTTCTTGATCTCGATCCGCTCGCCGTCCTTGACGATCTCGCCCGAGACGAACTGGCCGTACGAGCGGCCGAAGATGCTCATCGCGAGCTCGGTGCGGCCCGCGCCCATGAGGCCGGCGAGCCCGACGATCTCGCCCTTGCGGACGGTGATCGACGAGCCCTTGCAGACGAAGCGCTCGGCGGTCTGGGGGTGGCGGACCCACCAGTCCTTGACCTCGAAGAACACCTCGCCGATCGAGGGCGTGCGGTCGGGGAACCGGCTGGCCAGGTTGCGCCCGACCATGCCGCGGATGATCCGGTCCTCGTTGACGCCGTCGGCCTTGACGTCGAGCGTCTCGATGGTCTTGCCGTCGCGGATGATCGTGATCGAGTCGGCGATGGCCTCGATCTCGTTGAGCTTGTGGCTGATCATGATCGACGCGATGCCGCGGCCCTTGAGCCCGCGGATCAGGTCGAGCAGGTGCTGCGAGTCGGCCTCGTTGAGGGCAGCGGTGGGCTCGTCGAGGATGAGCAGCTTGACGTTCTTGTTGAGCGCCTTGGCGATCTCGACCAGCTGCTGCTTGCCGACGCCGAGGTTCTTGACGGCCGTGTCCGGGTCGTCCTTGAGGCCGACGCGGGCGAGCAGGTCGACGGCGCGGGTCTTGGCGGACTGCCAGTCGATGGCGCCGAAACGGGTGGGCTCGTTGCCGAGGAAGATGTTCTCGGTGATCGACAGCTCGGGGATCAGGGCGAGTTCCTGGTGGATGATGACGATCCCCGCGGACTCGCTCGACTTGATGTCGCGGAACTTCTGCACGTCGCCCTGGTAGACGATGTCGCCCGCGTAGGTGCCGAAGGGGTAGACCCCCGAGAGGACCTTCATCAGGGTCGACTTGCCGGCGCCGTTCTCGCCGCAGATCGCGTGGACCTCGCCGGCACGCACCTGCATCGACACGTCGTCGAGCGCCTTGACGCCCGGGAACTCCTTCGTGATGGAGCGCATCTCGAGGATGACGGGAGAGTCAACGGCCACGGCCGGCACCCCCGCGGCTCCCGCTCATCGTGATCTGTGCTGCGCGCACGCTGACCTCCATGTATCGACTTCGTCGTCGTCACCGTCGGCCAGGGCCGGCGGGAACCATCGTCTTCTCTCGTCGCCCCGGCCCAGGCCCTTCGGGAGGGCCTGTGAGACTCGGGATGTGACCGTTCACACCGCGACTGGAGCAAAGCTAATCCCGGCGGGGGTCCCTGTCAAATGCCTCGGTCCACCGCGTGTCGCCGGGCCCTCGCGAGGACGCCCGACCGGCGCCCGGCAGGAGCGAGGGACCTCCTCCTAGAGGAACCAGGGACGATCGGTCGAGCCCCGGACCACGAGCTCCGGCGCGATCAGGGTGCGCCCCTCGACGGGCTTGCCGTCGAGCTCGGCGACGACGAGCTCGACCGCGCGGCGACCGATCAGAGCGAAGTCCTGGCGCACGGTCGTGAGCGGCGGCCAGAGGTGGGGAGCGGTCGGCGAGTCGTCGAACCCGACGACGCTGACCTCGCGCGGCACGTCGACGCCGGCCTCGCGGAACGCGTGCAGCAGCCCGACCGCCATGAGGTCGTTCGCCGAGAAGACGGCGGTGAAGTCACGTCGCCTCAGCAGCTCTCGCCCGGCGAGGTAGCCGAAGTCGGCCGTCAGGTCGCCGAGGATCGGCGGCTCGACCGTGAGCTCGGCCTCGGCCATCTCGTAGAGGAACCCCTGCATCCGCTCGTCGGCCTCGATCCAGTCCTGGGGGCCCGCGACGTGGACGATGTGCTTGTGGCCGAGGTCGATCAGGTGCCGCGTCGCCAGGCGCGCGCCGGCGTGCTGGTCGACGGCGAGGCTGTGCGCGTTGGTGCGCGGCGACGAGTCGAGCGCGACGATCGGCACCCCCAGCTCGAGCTCGTCGAGCACGGCGAAGAACTTGCGCTGGGGCGCGATGACGATGATCGCCTCCACCGCCTGGTTGCTCAGCAGGTCGATGCTCGCCCGCACGTCGTCGTCGGCGCGCGACGTGCTGGCGATGCTGAGCCGGTACCCGGCCGCCCTCGCCTCGACCTCGATGGCGTTGACCATCGTCTGCGGGCCGAAGTGGACGTTCTGCAGGGTGAGCACGCCGATGGCCTTGGACCGGCTCGTCGACAGCGCCCGGGCGGCCTGGTTCGGGCGGTAGCCGATCTGGTCGATGACGTCGAGCACGCGCTGCCGCGTCGCGGGGCGGATGCTCGGGCTGTCGTTGAGGACCCGCGACACCGTCTGGTACGAGACGCCCGCGAGGGCCGCGACGTCGCGGATGTTCGGCGCGCGCACCTTCTCGACCTCGTGCTTCACGTCGCTCCATCGCTGATCGGCGATGTGACCGTACACATCGCGCGCTGCAGACCATTATGCAGACTTCGGCGGGCGTCCCTCGACCGAGGGGCGAGGAGCCGCGCTCAACGACCGCGCGGCGCCCCGCGACCGCTCACCAGCAGCGCGGTGAGCGCGACGACCGCGGCGACGGCGAAGCACGCCACGAAGGCGGCGGGCTCGTCGGCGCCGCCGAGCTGGAGGAACGCGGCCCCCGTCACGGCGAGCGCGATCGCCGAGCCCGACGAGTCGGCGATCGTCAGGGCCGAGCTGTTGAAGCCCTTCTCGTCGTCGCGCGACCAGCGCAGAACGAGCACGGAGAAGCGCGGGTACATGAAGCCCATCCCCGCGCCCGCGAGGGCCCAGCCGGTGATGACGACGGCCGGGTGCAGGTGCCCCAGGGCCGACGCCCCGGCGGAGAGGACGCCGACGAGCACCAGCACGATGCCGACGCGGATGCCGGTCCGCTGGGCGACCCGGTCGCCGAGCCGCCCCTGGGCCCAGCTCGCGGCGGCCCAGGCGACGGCGCCCAGCGTGAGGGTGATGCCGGAGGCGGCGGGCGCGAAGCCGTACTGCGACGACAGCATGTAGGGGAGGTACACGTCGCTGCCGAGGAAGGCCGCGCCCACGAGACCGCGCAGCAGCACGAGGGCCGGGACGCCCGCGGCCGCGACGAGGGCGCCGCGGGGCAGCAGCGGCC
>NZ_CAUPYL010000027.1:0-21882 GCF_963515265.1 uncultured Frigoribacterium sp. | reverse complement strand
CACGACCAGACCGAGGCCCTGACCATGGGCGACCGCATCGCGGTCCTCAAGGACGGCGTCCTCCAGCAGGTCGGCACCCCCCGCGACCTGTACGAGAAGCCGCAGAACGTCTTCGTCGCCGGCTTCATCGGCTCCCCCGCGATGAACCTGCTGCCCGCCGACGTCGTCGCCGGCGGCATCCAGTTCGGCACCGCGGTCACCGCCGTCGACCGCGACACCGTCGGCCAGGCCAACGGCACGAGCGTCACCATCGGCGTCCGCCCCGAGGACGTCGTCGTCAACACCGCCGGCGAGGGCCTCGCGGTCACCGTCGACGTCGTCGAAGAACTGGGTGCCGACGGCTACCTCTACGGCCACACCGAGGTGAGCGGCCAGCGCGTCGACATCGTCGTGCGCGTCGACGGTCGCAACCACCCCAAGCTGGGCGAGACCATCCACATCACGCCCCAGGCGCACCACGTGCACGTCTTCGACACCGAGTCCGGCGAGCGCCTCGGCGACAAGGCCGTCGTCAGCGCCTAGCGACACCCTGATCGGCCCGTCGAGACCGTCCGGAGCAGCGCTCCGCACGCCTCGGCGGGCCGTTCGGCTGTCCGCGGCCGCCGGTCCTGCGTGACTCGGCCCGCACCTCCTGCGACACTGGCCCCACCCGTGCGTCCGGCTCCCGACCTGCCGCCGGGTCCCCTCGCCCGCACTCCCCCGGTCCCGCCACTCCCTGAAAGCGACCATGAGCGACTCCCTCAACATCACGTCCGCCACGGCCGACCCTGCCCTCCTCGACCTGCCCTGGGCGCTGCCCCTCGACGAGTGGCCCGACGACGCGATCGCGACCCTGCCGAAGGGCATCTCGCGGCACCTCGTCCGCTTCGCGCACCTCAGCGGCTACGTCATCGCGATCAAGGAGACCTCGGGCGAGATGGCCCGCGGCGAGTACGAGATGCTCCGCACCCTGCAGCGGATGGACATCCCCTGCGTCGACCCGCTCGCCGTCATCACGAACCGGCACGACGTCGACGGCAGCCTGCTGAACCCCGTGCTCGTGACCCGGCACCTCAAGTTCTCGCTGCCCTACCGGGCGCTCTACTCGCAGACGCTGCGGCCCGAGACGGCGACGCGCCTCGTCGATGCGCTCGCCCTGCTGCTCGTGCGCCTGCACGTGATCGGCTTCTACTGGGGCGACGTGTCGCTCTCGAACACGCTCTTCCGTCGCGACGCCGGGGCCTTCGCGGCGTACCTCGTCGACGCCGAGACCGGCAAGCTCTACCCGGGCGGCCTGTCGAACGGACAGCGCGAGAACGACCTCGAGGTCGCCCGCGTCAACATCGCCGGCGAGCTGCTCGACCTCGAGGCCGGCGGCCGCCTCGACGACAACCTCGACGCCGTCGACGTGAGCAACGGCATCGTCGCCAAGTACCGCAGCCTGTGGACGGAGCTCACCGGCAGCGAGACCTTCGACAGCTCGGAGCGCTGGCGCATCAACGACCGCGTCGAGCGGCTCAACGACCTCGGCTTCGACATCGAGGAGCTGGCGATCAAGACCACGGAGGGCGGCACGCAGGTGCGCATCCAGCCCAAGGTCGTCGACGCCGGGCACCACTCGCGGCGCCTGCTGCGCCTCACGGGACTCGACGTCGAGGAGAACCAGGCTCGCCGCCTGCTGAACGACCTCGACGCCTACCGCCTGCGCACCGGCCAGATCGACGCCGACGAGGAGATGGTGGCCCACGAGTGGGCCGCCCGCGTCTTCGAGCCCGTCGTGCGGTCGATCCCGCGCGAGATGCGCGGCCGGCTCGAGCCCGCCGAGGTGTTCCACCAGCTGCTGGAGCACCGCTGGTACCAGTCGCAGCAGGAGGGCCGCGACGTGCCGATCGCCGAGGCGCTGACCTCGTACATCAACGACGTGCTGCGCCACCGCCGCGACGAGCGGACCGTCATCGCCCCCGCCACCGAGTCGATCCGGCTGCCCGACGCCGACCTCGACGGGGACGACGACGAGGCCGAGGACGACGAGCTCGAGGACTGGCGCGCGAAGGTCTGACGAGGCCGGCCGGACAGCCGGGCACCCCGGGGTGGACGGAACACCCCGCGACGACGGGGTGCTTCGTCTATTCCGGGGTGTTCCCGTTCCGCAGGCGACGCCGAGGAGGCGCTACTTGCGCTCGGCGCGCAGCTTCGAGATCTCGTAGAGCGTCACGCTCGCGGCCATGCCGGCGTTGAGCGACTCGACGGCCGCCGTGATCGGGATCGACACCACCGCGTCGCAGGTCTCGGCGACGATGCGCGAGAGGCCCTTGCCCTCGCTGCCGACGACGACGACGAGCGGGCGGTCGGCGAGCTCGAGGCCGGGCAGCATCACGTCGCCGCCGCCGTCGAGGCCGAGCACGAAGACTCCTTGCTCTTTGAACGACTTGAGCGTCTGCGTGAGGTTCGCCGCCATCGCGACGGGGACGCGGGCGGCGGCACCGGCCGAGGTCTTCCAGGCCGAGGCGGTGAGGCCGACCGAGCGACGCTGCGGGATGATGACGCCCTGGCCGCCGAACGCGCCCACGGAGCGGATGATCGCGCCGAGGTTGCGAGGGTCGGTGATGCCGTCGAGCGCCACGAAGAGCGGGGTCTGCTGGCGCTTGACCGAGGCCTCGAGCAGGTCGATCGGGTGCGCGTACTGGTACGGCGGCACCTTGAGCGCCACGCCCTGGTGCACCGAGTCGGGTCCGGTCAGGCGGTCGAGCTCAGGGCGCATGACCTCGAGCACGGGCAGCCCGCGACGGGTCGCCAGCGTGAGGATCTCCTTGGTGCGGTCGTCCATCTCGATGCGCGCGGCGATGTAGAGAGTCGAGGCGGGGATGCGCGTGCGCAGCGCCTCGAGCACGGAGTTGCGGCCGGTGACCATCTCGCTGTCGTCCGCCGTCTTCGGGCGACGACGGGGCGCCTCCTGCCCGCCCCGGCCAGCCACGGCCGACCCGGCGCGCGGGCCGTTGCCGGCGCGGCCACGGGCGGCGTCGAGGCGCTCGCGCGCCGCCTTCGCCTTGCCGGCGGGGTGGTACGGGCGGTCCTCTGCCGCGGGCGTGGGCTTCTTGCCCTCGAGCGCCTGGCGCCCCTGGCCGCCGCTGCCGACCTGCTTGCCCTTGCTGCCCTTGCGGACGGCGCTGCTGCTCGGCCGCCCCTTGTTCGCTCCGCTGGTGTTCTTCACTGTTCGAGGCTCCAATGCGACCCGCTGGGGGTGTCTTCGATGGTGATGCCGGCGGACGCCAGCATCTCGCGTACGCGGTCGGCCTGCGCGAAGTCGCGCGCGGCCCTGGCTTGCTGACGCTGTGCGAGGAGGGTCTCGACGATGGTACCGAGCGCGCGGTGCGCGTCGCCCTCGTCGGCTCCGCGCCACTCGGGTGCGAGCGGGTCGACGCCGAGGACGGCGACCATGGCCTGCACGTGCTGCCACTCGCGGGCTGCCGCGTCGAGGTCCCCGTCGTCGAGCGCGGAGTTGCCGGTGCGCACGGCGTCGTGCAGCACCGCCAGCGCCTGCGGCACGTTGAGGTCGTCGTCCATCGCCTCGGCGAAGTCGTCGGGGACGACGCGTGCACCGACGCCGGCGAAGCGGGTGCCGGCGAGGCGGCGGCCGGCACGGGAGAGGAACGTCTCGATCCGGTCGAGGGCCGCCTCGGCCTCGAGCAGCGCGCCGTCGTGGTAGTCGATGGTCGAGCGGTAGTGCGCGGAGCTGAGGAACCAACGGACGACGACCGGACGCGCCGCGGCGAGGAACTCGCTCGCGAAGATCGAGTTGCCGAGCGACTTCGACATCTTCTGGCCGTCGACCGCGACGAGGCCGTTGTGCAGCCAGTGGGACGCGAAGGCGTCGCCCGCGGCCGTCGACTGCGCCAGCTCGTTCTCGTGGTGCGGGAACCGCAGGTCGAGACCGCCGCCGTGGATGTCGAAGGCGGTGCCGAGGTACCGGCGCGACATGGCCGAGCACTCGATGTGCCAGCCGGGGCGTCCGTCGCCCCACGGCGACGACCACGCGGCGGACGCGGGCTCGTCGGCCTTCGCGCCCTTCCACAGGGCGAAGTCGCGCGGGTCGCGCTTGCCGCGGGGATCGGCGTCGGCGGCCGGCGCCATGTCGTCGAGGCCCTGGTTCGTCAGGGCGCCGTAGGTCGGCCAGCTGGCCGTGTCGAAGTACACGTCGCCCGAGTCGTCGGGCGCGACGTAGGCGTGGCCCTTCTCGATCAGCGTCGTGACGAGCTGCTGCATCTCGGTGACGCTCGCGGTCGCGCGCGGCTCGTAGGTCGGCGCGAGCACGCCCAGCGCCTGGTACCCGGCGGTGAACTCGAGCTCGTAGCGGTACGCGCGCGCCCACCATTCCTCGTCGGTGCCGCTCGACAGGGCGAGGATCTTGTCGTCGACGTCGGTGACGTTGCGCACGAGCGTCACGTCGAGCCCGCGGTAGGTGAACCACCGGCGCCACAGGTCGTAGACGAGGGCGCTGCGGAGGTGGCCGATGTGCGGCGACGACTGGACCGTCGGCCCGCAGACGTACAGCCCGACCTTGCCGGGGACGAGGGGGACGAAATCGACGAGCGCCTGCTCGCGAGAGTCGTAGAGGCGGATGGTCACGCGGATCGGTCCGTTTCGGTGGTGTCGGTCTGGTCTGGCCGGTCGGGCTGGTCGGTCTGCTCGGGCTTGTCTCGGTGGTCGCCGGTGCCCGTCGTCGAGGTGCCCCGAGGAGGCGCGGTCCGCTCCCGAGGCTCGACCACCGACACCAGCGCGGTCGCGATCGCGGTCACGCCCTCGCCGCGGCCCGTGAAGCCGAGCCCGTCGGTGGTGGTCGCGGAGACGCTGACGGGCGCGCCGACGACCTCGATGAGGCGCGCCTCCATCTCGAGGCGGCGGCCGCCGATCCGCGGACGGTTGCCGATGACCTGGACCGCGACGTTCACCACGTCGAAGCCCGCGTGCGTCAGACGCTCGAGCGCCGCGGTGAGGAACACCTCGCCGCTCGCCCCGGCGAAGCGCGGATCGGACGTGCCGAAGACCGAGCCGATGTCGCCGAGGCCCGCGGCGGAGAGCAGGGCGTCCACCACGGCGTGCGCGACGGCGTCGCCGTCGCTGTGGCCGGCGAGGCCCGCCTCGCCGGGGAAGTGCAGGAGGCCGAGGTGCAGCGGCTCGTCCGTGTCGAAGGCGTGCACGTCGACGCCGAGGCCGGTGCGGAGCCTGTCCGCGGCTGCACGGACGCCGTCCGCGACGGAGGATCCGCCGGGTCCGCCGGCGCGCTCCGCGACCAGCGTCTCGGCCCGGCGCAGGTCCCAGCTCGTGGTGATCTTGAACGCGGCGGGGTCGCCCGCGACGACGACGACCTCGTGGCCGGCCGCGGCGAAGAGCGCCGCGTCGTCGGTGAACTCGACGACGGGAGCCTCGTCGTCGGCGGCCTCGGCCTCGAGGGCCGTCGCGGCGCCGACCACGGCGGCGGACGCGTAGGCGGCGTCGAGCTCGGCACGAGGGAACCCCTGCGGGGTCTGGACGGCGACCAGCTCGGAACGGTCGACGGTGCCGACGACCCGACCCGCGCCTCCGGCGGAGACCTTCTTGATCGTGTCGGTGACCGGCAGCCCGGGCACGACGCCGTGCCCCGTGGCCTCCACGGTCTCGGCGACGAGGTCGAACTGGCTCGCGGGGGTGAAGGGTCGTGCGCAGTCGTGCACGAGCACCGTGCGCACGCCGGGGCCGACGGCGGCGAGGCCTGCCGCGACCGACGTCTGGCGGCTGTCGCCGCCGACGACGACGGACACGTGGTCCGCGGCGACACCGGCGACGCCGCGCACGAGGACGGTCGCCTCGTCGACGAGCGCGGCGGGCACGACGACGACGACGTGCGTCGGGACGGACGAGGCGAAGACGGCCTCGAGCGAGCGCTCGAGGATGCTGCGGCCCGCGACCTCGACGAAGGCCTTGGGGCGGCCCTGGGCGAGGCGGGTGCCGCTGCCCGCCGCTACGACGACGACCGCGCGGACGGTGCCGCCGAGGGGTGAGACCCCGGGGGCGCCGACCGCGCGGTCGTCGGTGGTGCTAGGAGGCAAGAACCTCGTCGAGGACGCTCGACGCCTTCTCTTCGTCCGTCTTCTCGGCGAGCGCGAGCTCGCTGATCAGGATCTGGCGAGCCTTGGCGAGCATGCGCTTCTCGCCGGCGGACAGCCCGCGGTCCTGGTCGCGGCGCCAGAGGTCGCGGACGACCTCGGACACCTTGATGACGTCGCCGGACGCGAGCTTCTCGAGGTTCGCCTTGTAGCGGCGGGACCAGTTGGTGGGCTCTTCGGTGAAGGGGGCGCGGAGCACGTCGAAGACGCGGTCGAGCCCTTCTTTGCCGATCACGTCGCGGACGCCGACCAGGTCGACGTTGTCCGCGGGTACTTCGATGGTCAGATCACCCTGGGTGACGCGAAGCTTGAGGTACAGCTTCTCTTCGCCCTTGATGATCCGCTTCTTGACTTCAGATATGGTCGCGGCCCCGTGATGGGGGTAGACGACGGTCTCTCCGACCTCGAACTGCATGAATCAGGCTCCGTTCTGCGGCACCCAGGATAACATGCGCACCCCTCGGCCAGGCATGCCTGAGAAGCCGGGGTGCACGGCATCGCCTAGGCTAGACGAGAACCCTTGCCGTGAACTGGAACCTGGAGGTCACCCGTGCGAGTCGGACCTGTGCTCGAGACGAACTCGACGGTCGCCCGTGCGCGACGCTTCTCCCGCGGGGCCGCCGTCACCGCGACCGCCCTGGCCGTCGTGACCCTGGTCGCGGGCTGCAACTTCATCAGCCCCCAGCGCACCACCAAGATCTACGACGCGAGCGACGGCACGAGCATCACCGTCGGCGACGTCAAGGTCCGCAACGCGATCGCCCTGACCGACGACGGCGCCGAGGCCAGCCTCGTGATGACCGTCATCAACGAGAGCGACGACGCGGTCGAGGTGTCGTTCCAGTACGAGACCGAGTCCGGCGACGAGACGCAGACCGTCGAGGTCGACGCCCGCTCGCAGGTCGACCGCGGCACGAGCACCGACGTCGACCAGTTCGTCATGGCCGACCTCGACGTCACCCCGGGGCAGCTGCTGCCGGTGTTCGTCCAGTACGGCACCGAGACGGGCAAGATGCTCCAGGTGCCCGTCCTGACCGGCGCCCTGCCCGAGTACGCGACGCTGCTGCCCACCCCGACGCCCGGCGACGAGGCGGTCGAGCCCGGCGAGACGTCCACCCCGCTTCCCGAGAGCGACGTCCAGGAGGCGGAGCCCAGCCCGTCGGCCACCGCCGACCGCTAGCCCCGGCTGCGCCCACGAGAGAGGCCCGGCCCCGCTGACGCGGGGGCCGGGCCTCTCTCGTGTCGCCGCACCACGTGTCGTCGCGGCGACGGGGCGCTACGCCTCGATGCGGTACCCGAGCCCGCGCACCGTCACGAGCGCCTTCGGCTCGGACGGCACCGGCTCGATCTTCGAGCGGATGCGCTTGATGTGCACGTCGAGGGTCTTCGTGTCGCCGAAGTAGTCGGAGCCCCACACGCGGTCGATCAGCTGCCCGCGGGTCAGCACCCGGCCGGCGTTGCGCATAAGCAGCTCGAGCAGCTCGAACTCCTTGAGGGGCATCGCGACGTCCTCGCCGCGGACCGTGACGACGTGTCGCTCGACGTCCATCCGGATCTCGCCTGCCTCGAGCACGCCGTCGGCGAGGTCGTCGTCGTCGTCGACCCGGCGGCGCAGCACGGCGCGGATGCGGGCGAGCAGCTCCCGCGTCGAGTACGGCTTCGTGACGTAGTCGTCGGCGCCCAGCTCGAGCCCGACGACGATGTCCACCTCGCTGTCCTTCGCGGTGAGCATGACGATGGGCACCTGCGACTTCGAGCGCAGCACCCGGCAGACCTCGGTCCCCGGGATGCCGGGGAGCATGAGGTCGAGCAGCACGAGGTCGGCACCGGTCTTGTCGAAGGCGGCCAGGGCCGCTGGGCCGTCGTCGGCCACGGTGACGCGGTAGCCCTCGCGCTCGAGGATGAACGCCAGGGGCTCGCTGAGCGACTCTTCGTCCTCGACGATCAGGATGTGGGTGGTCATCGGGTATCGGTGGCTCCTCGTGTGGTGACCGGGATGGGGACGCTGCGGGTCTCAGGACGGGTCTCGACCTGGGGCAGACGGACGGTGAAGGTCGACCCGCTGCCGACCTGGGACCAGACGCGCACGTCGCCGCCGTGGTTCTGCACCACGTGCTTGACGATGGCGAGGCCGAGGCCGGTGCCGCCGGTGCGGCGGGACCGTGCGGGGTCGACGCGGTAGAAGCGCTCGAAGACGCGCTCCAGTTCCTCCTCGGGGATGCCGAAGCCCTGGTCGGTGACGGCGACCTCGACCGAGCCGTCGCCGCCCGAGGCGAGGCCGATGCCCACCCGCGAGCCGTCCGGCGAGTACGCGATGGCGTTCGCGACCAGGTTGTCGACGGCCGTGACGAGCATGGCCTCGTCGCCGAGGACCTTCGCGCTCTTGCCCCCGCGCACGATGAGCTCGACGGACCGCGCCTCGGCGACGACGCGGTTGCGGTCGACGGCGGTGTCGACCACCGACCGCAGGTCGATGGTCTGCGACGCCCCGAGGGCGTCGACGGCCTGCAGGCGCGACAGCTCGATGATGTCCTGCGTCAGGCGCCCGAGCCGGTCGGCCTCCTGCGTGAGGCGGCCCGCGAAGTGGCGCACCCGGTCGGGATCGGCCGAGGCGGCGTCGAGCGCCTCGGCGAGCAGGCCGACGGCACCGATCGGGGTCTTGAGCTCGTGGCTGATGTTGGCCACGAAGTCGCGGCGCATGTCGTCGAGACGTCGGCCCTCGGTGTGGTCCTCGGCGAGCACGAGCACGTAGCGGCCGCCCAGGGCCGCCGCCCGGACGCCGAGCTGGATGGTGGCCTCGGAACCGGGGAGGCGCGCGAGGGTGAGCTGCGCCTCCTGCGGCTCGCCCTCGTGGCGCACGCGGCCGACCATCGCCTCCATCTCGGGGTGGACGAGGTGGTGCTGCGCCGACACGAGCCCGAGCTGCAGCGCCGCCGCGGAGGCCTTGAGGACGTTGCCGGACGGGTCGACCACCATGCCGGCCGACTCGAGGGCGTCGAGCACCGCGTCGATGCCGTCGGGCAGGGTGCTGTCGACCAGGGCCGCGACGCGTGCGGCACGGTGCTGCGCCGCCACGACGACGAGCACGATCGCCGCACCCACGACGGCGCCGAAGAGCAGCGACGCCGGCACCAGCCAGGCGGAGTCCATGCGGTCGACTTTAGTGAACAGCCGGGGGCCGGATCGACCGCCCCCTGCCCATCCGCTGTACTTTGGTGACTGTTCAGTCGCTGGGCACCAGTCGTTAACCTCCACCCGAGAGAGTCGTCTGGAATGTGCGGGCGACGTCGTCTGCGGCACGGGCGCACACCCGCCCCGACACCACGAGAGGTCCCATCACCACATGCGCGAGGTATTCCAGCAGGAGCTGCAAGAGGTGCAGGAGCGCCTCGTCGAGATCGCAGGCCTCGTCGCCATCTCGATCGACAACGCCACCACCGCCTTCAACGAGTCGAACGTCACCCTGGCCGAGAAGGTCATCGCCGACGACGACCAGATCGACCAGCGGGCCATCGCGCTCGACGAGCTCGCGATCGACATCCTCGCCCGCCAGAACCCGGTCGCCCGCGACCTGCGCATCGTCGTGAGCGCGCTGCGGATCAGCTCGTCGCTCGAGCGCATGGGCGACATGTCCGAGCACATCGCCCAGCTGGCGCGCTACCGGTTCCCCGAGAAGGTCGTGCCGAAGTCGCTGCGCCCCACCTTCAAGGAGCTCGGCGAGCTCGACGTCGCGATCGCGCACAAGCTGACTGAGCTGCTCACGACCGAGGACGTCCGCCTCGCGGAGGAGATCCGCAACGACGACGACCGCATCGACGAGCTGCACCTGAGCGTCTTCGACAAGGTGCTCGGCGAGACCTGGAAGGGCGCCGCCGTCGACACCGTCGACTCGACCCTCGCGTCGCGCTACCACGAGCGCTTCGCCGACCACGCCGTGTCGATCGCCAAGAAGGTCCAGTACCTGGCCACCGGCGACTGGGTCGCCCCCGAGGCCTGATCGGCCCTGTGGCCTGACCGGCCCGGCGGCCTGATCGGCCCGGCGGCCGCCGTGCCGTCACGCGCAGGAGGCGCGGTGTCCGCTCGTCGGACGCCGCGCCTCCTTTCTTCTCACTCCGTTCAGGAAGATCGGTCCTGAGTCGCGCAGCTCAGGTGCCGAGAGTCCTGAACCGTGCACGCTTCAGGATGTGCCGGCCGGCACCTCCTGAATTGCGCGAGAGGATGGTGGACATGGCTTCCGTCGCGATCCTCGTCAACGGTCTTCCCGGCTCGGGCAAGACCACCCTCTCGGCCACGCTCGCCGGGGTGCTGGGCTGCCCCCTCCTGGCGAAGGACCCGGTCAAGGAGGCGCTGGCCGACCTGGCCGGGCCGATGATCGACCCGCAGGCGCTCGGCTCCATCGCGATGGACACGGTCTGGGCGATGGCGGCCGAGGTCGAGGCGGGCGTGGTCGTCGACTCGTTCTGGCACCGGCCGCGCGACCTCGAGCCCGCCCGGGCCGGGGTGTCACGGGCAGGGTCGCCGCGCACGCTCGAGGTGTGGTGCGACGTCGACCCCGACGTGGCCCTGCAGCGCGTCGTCGACCGGCTCGCCGCCGGCGGTCGCCACCCCGCGCACGGCACCGTCGAGTCCACCCGCGCATCGTGGGCCGAGTGGGCCGAGGCTGCCGCGCCGCTGGACGAGTGGCCCGTGCTGCGGGTCGACACGAGCACGCCCGTCGACGTCGACGACCTCGTGATGAAGATCAGCGAGCAGTTCGTCTGAGTCGGCGGGTCCCCGTTGCGTTCGGCGGGTCCCTGTGGCGTTCGGCGGGTTCCTGTCGCGTCAGGCGGGTCCCTGTCGCTCGCGGCGGGTCGGCGCTGACCCGCCGCGGGCGACGGGAACCCGCCGAACTGGCGAAGGGATCCTGCGCGGACAGAGACGCGCCCCGCGGCCCGGGACACGGGCTGCGGGGCGCGGTTCTCGTGGCTGCGGTTACTTCTTGCCCTGGTTCGCGACGGCCGCGGCCCCGGCGGCGGCGGCCTCGGGGTCGAGGTAGCGAGCCGGGCCCGTGGGGCGGAAGTCGTCGTCGAGCTCGTAGACGAGCGGGATGCCCGTCGGGATGTTCAGCTCGGAGATCTCGTCGTCGCCGATGCCGTCGAGGTGCTTCACGAGCGCGCGCAGCGAGTTGCCGTGCGCGACCACGAGCGTGACGTCGCCGGCCGCGAGGCTCTGGGTGATGTCGGTCTCCCAGTACGGGATCATCCGCTCGATGACGAGGGCGAGCGACTCGGCGCGCGGCGCGTCGATGCCGAGCTCGGCGTACCGCTTGTCGTGGGCCTGCGAGAACTCGCTGTCGTCGTCGAGCGGGGGCGGCGGCACGTCGAACGAGCGGCGCCAGGTCTGGAACTGCTCGGGGCCGTACTGCTCGAGGGTCTGGGCCTTGTCCTTGCCCTGCAGGGCGCCGTAGTGGCGCTCGTTGAGACGCCAGGAGCGCTTCACGTCGATCCAGAGGCGGTCGGCCTCCTCCAGCGCGATGTCGGCCGTCTGGATGGCGCGGGTCAGACGCGACGTGTAGAGGATGTCGGGCAGCAGGTCGTGCTCGCGCAGCAGCTCGCCGGCGCGCCTGGCCTCGGCGCGACCCTGCTCGGTGAGCCGCACGTCGACCCATCCCGTGAAGAGGTTCTTGGCGTTCCATTCGCTGTTGCCGTGTCGCAGGAGGATGAGCGTCGAAGTCATGCCTCCAGCGTATCGCTGCGCCCCGGTGCGAGACTTGGCCCATGCCCGTCGGATCCGTCACCCGCGGCACCACCGGCACCAACCGCCTCCGTCGGGTCGACCGCTGGATCGCCGCCCACCCGGCGCTGCGCCGCGCCGACGACCCGCTCGTCGTCGACCTGGGGTACGGGGCCAGCGCGACCACTCCCCTGGAGCTGCACCAGCGCCTCCTGCGGGCCCGGCCCGACGTCGAGGTCGTGGGCATCGAGATCGAGCCGGAGCGCGTGCGACGGGCGCAGCTGTCGGCGCGGCCGGGCGTCAGCTTCCGGCTCGGCGGCTTCGAGGTGCCGCTCGACGGCGGCAGACGGCCCGCGGTCATCCGGGCGTTCAACGTCCTGCGCCAGTACGACGAGTCGCAGGTCGCCGCCTCCTGGGCGCTGATGACGTCGCGCCTGCAGGCGGGGGGCGTGCTCGTCGAGGGGACCTGCGACGAGATCGGCCGCGTGTCGAGCTGGGTCGACGTCGACGAGGAGGGGCCCCGCACGTTCACGATCTCGCTGCGGCTGGCCTCGCTCGAGCTGCCCTCGATCGTGGCCGAGCGGCTGCCGAAGGCGCTGATCCACCGCAACGTCCCCGGCGAGCGGGTGCACGACCTGCTCGTCGACCTCGACCGCGCGTGGGCCGTCGCGGCGCCGCTGTCGGTCTACGGGCCCGTGCAGCGCTGGGTCGCGACCGTCGAGGGGCTCCGGGCGGGCGGCTGGCCGGTGCTGCACGGCCGCACCCGCTGGCGTCTGGGCGAGCTCACGCTGCCCTGGGCCGCGGTGGCGCCCCGGGACTGACGGGACGGCGGTCAGACGGCCGCGAGCCGCCGCCGTGCCTCGGCGTGGTCGAGCCCGGTCGCCATCAGCAGGTCGATCACGAGCGGCCGCATCATCAGCACGACCATCGACTCGGTGACGGGCGACCCGGGCGCGACGACCGCCGGGTCGAGCCGGGCCGCCACCGCGCTGAGGGCGTCCCGCGCGACCGGCACCCGCTCGACGTCGTCGACCGACTCGCCCAGCACGGCCACCGCCCGACCGGTGCTCTCGAGCACGTCGGCGAGGCCGAGGCGGTCCCGCCCGTCGCCGACCGCGGTGTCGATGCGCCGGGCGATGACGCGGAGGTTGCGCACGGCCAGGTCGACGTCCTGGCGCAGCTCCTGCTGCTGCCGCAGGTACGGGAGGCGCGAGCGGAGGAACGGGGACAGCCGGGAGATCGAGACGGCCGACTCGAGCGTCGAGGCCCAGTCGTCGAGCAGCGGCTGGGTCGAGCGGAGGCGGCGCAGCGCCTCGTCGGCCCGGCGGACGTCGTCGGTGCGGAGCGCCTCGACCAACGCTGCGAAGGCGGCGGCGAGCTCGGCGAAGAGCATCCGGGCGTCGAGGCGGACGAGGCGGATCGGGTCACGCGGCACGATCGCGGTGACGGCCAGCGCCACGGCGCCCCCGACGGCGCCGTCGATGCTGCGGACGAACGGGCCGCCGTCGGGGTCGGGCAGCAGCATGACGAGCATCGCCTGGGTGGCGGCCGCGGCGGCGAAGCCCGCGCTCGGCGACGCGAACCGCGCGACCGCGAGCACCACCAGCAGCACGACGGCCACCTGCCAGAGGCCCTTGCCGAGCGCGAGCAACATGACCTCGCTCAGGGCGATGCCGATCAGGATGCCGACGGCGTTCTCGAGCACGACCTTCGGCCGTGCGTCCCGTGCGAGGCCCAGCGACGAGATGGTGATGGTGACGGCCAGGAGGGGCACGGCGTGGCCGAGGCCGTAGTGCGCGATCGAGTACGACGCGGTGACGGCGACGACGATCTGCACGATCGCGGGCAGGGCCGCGAGCGTGCGCCGCGCCGAGGCCCGGACGTCGAGCCGCGCCACGACGGCTAGCGGCGGACGGCCCCCAGGCGCGGCAGTCGGGGCACCCCGGCTGAGGCGCCCGCGGAGGCCGGCACGATCGTCTGCGGGGAGGCGGCGACGACGATGTCGGCCGAGAGGACCGCGAGCGGGGCGGCCTCGTCGGTGGTGCGCTTGACCAGCGCGAGGGCGATCGGGCCGAGCTCGTGGTGCACGGCGGAGGAGGTGACGTGGCCGACCTCGCGGGCGGTGTCGGCGGCGAGCACGACCGGGTCGCCGTGCACGGGCAGCACCGAGTCGCTGCCGTCGAGGTGCAGCATCACGAGGCGCCGCGGCGGGTGCCCGATGTTGTGCACCTTGGCGACCGTCTCCTGGCCGCGGTAGCAGCCCTTGGCGAGGTGCACGGCGCTGCGCATCCAGTCGAGCTCGTGCGGGATGCTGCGCTCGTCGACCTCGGTCGTGAGGCGCGGACGCCAGGCCTCGATGCGCAGGGCCTCGAGCGCGAGCGTGCCGGCAGCCGGCACCGAGGAGGCGGCGAGGGCGTCGAGGTCGGACCGCGCGACGAGCGTCTCGCGGGCCGTCCACTCGCGACCGGGGTGGGCCTCGGCGTCGGCGTACGAGTGGCCGCCGACGGCGACCTCGGACCACGGGTCGACCCAGACGACCGGGACGCCGGCGGGCGCGAGCACGGGGACCGGCAGTGCGACGTCCCCGAGCGAGCCGATCGTCGCGACGTCCGCGGTGCGGTCGGCCACCTCGACGCGGAGCATGAAGCGCATCCGGTCCAGCCAGGCGCGCAGGGGCTCCGCCTCGGGGAGGTCGACGAGCAGCCAGGTCGTCTCGCCGTCGTCGACGACCCGCGCCGCGTGCTCGAGGCGACCGTTGGCGTCGAGCAGGAGCGTCTCGGTCGAGTCGCCGGGGGCGAGGCCGGTGAGGCTCTGGCTCGTGAGCGAGTGCAGCCAGGTGAGGCGGTCGGGGCCGCTGACGGTCAGGACGCCCCGGCTCGAGAGGTCGACGATCGCGGTGCCGCCGGCCAGGGCGCGCTGCTCGGCGACCGGGGTGCCGTAGTGCGCCGCGACGCCGGTGCCGTCGTCGACGAAGCCCTCACGACCGGAGAACGGCGAGACGACGGCAGGGACCTGGTCGGCGTCAGCCAACGCGGGCCAGCCGACCCGACGCGTGCGTGCGCAGTTCCTGGCCGAGGGCCGCGACGTCCCAGGCCCAGAGCAGGTCGTTCTCGACGAGGCCGTACATGCGGGTCGCCGCCGAGTATTCCTTCGCGTTGCTCGACCGGAGCACCGCGTCGGTCGACAGGTCGATGCGGGGCCCCTTGACGCGGCCGAGGTAGAGCTCGTTGACGCCGGTCGGGTGCACGAGCTGGACCTCGAGGCCGAACCCGTCGTCGGGTCGGCGGAGGATCTCGACGGTCTGCGCGGTCGAGTACGGCGCGACGCCCTGGCCGGGCAGCATGCCGGGGCCGCGGTCGCCGACCTCGGCCGGCCGCTCGAGGCGCCAGAACCCGGTCTCGCTCGCGAGGGGCGTGCGCTCGTCGTCGAGCTCCCACGAGAACGAGCTGTAGTTGAGCCAGGGAGCGCCGTCGTGGCTGAAGCTGACGCGCTGTCCGAACTCGTGCGTGCGGCGCACGGCGGGCGGCTTGCCGTCGACGGGAGCGTCGGGGTCGCCGTCGCCGATCTTGTAGTCGACGACGCCGGTGCCCTCCCAGACGCCGATCAGCCACGACAGCGGGACGAGCTCGGCCGGCAGGTCGGTGGGGATGTCGATCACGGGTCTAGCGCTGTCCCTTGAACAGCTTGACCAGCACGACGACGGAGACGAACGCGATGGCGAGCGACGCGAGGCCGAGGAGCCCGATGTAGAAGATCTCGAGGGCGAGCAAGGAATCCATGCCCCGAGCCTACCCGGGGGGCGACGAGATGGACAGGCGCAGGAGGCGCGGTGCGAGCAGCGTCGAACGACCTGCGTCAGCGCAGCAGCGCCACGACCCCCGTGGCGAGCGCCAGGAGCACGAGGCTGCCGCACAGCGCCAGCATCGTGCGCGAGACCAGACCGTCCTTCTCGCTCGTCGCGAGCTGCAGGACGAACGTGAGGAGGATCGAGCCGCCCAGGGCGAGCGACAGCCACGTGTAGTGCTCGTCGCCGGTGGTGGTGACCGCGATGACGACGCCGGCCACCAGGGCGAAGAGCCAGACGGGGACGATCGTCACCGGCTTGAGGCGCGCGAGGCGACTCGGCGTGCTGTCGGGTGCTGTGCTCACTGGGGTCGTCCCTCGTTCGTGACCTGCGCCTCCTGCCCTAGCATCGGGGTGGTCGAGCTGGTCGTGGCGGTCGTCGCGCTTGTCCTAGGCTGTTCGACAGTACATTCACTGGAGGTCCGTGTGGCACAGCTGTTGGTCCTGACCTCTGCCGGCTCCTCCGACGTGCTCCCGGCGCTCGCCCTCCTGAGCCACCGTACGCGGCAGATCCCGGCCGAGCCTGCCCAGCTCGTCAACGCCCCGTCGAGCGACCTGATCTTCGTCGACGCCCGCGTCGACCTGGCCAGCGCGAAGTCGCTCTGCAAGATCCTCCGCACGACCGGCGTCACCGTGCCGCTCGTGCTGGTGCTGACCGAGGGCGGCCTCACGGCCGTCAACCACGAGTGGGGCGCGGACGACGTCGTCCTCGAGACCGCGGGCCCCGCCGAGGTCGACGCCCGGATCCGCCTCGTGGTCGGGCGCCTGGCGCAGTCGCAGACGGGCTCGAAGATCCACGCGTCCGGCGTGGTGATCGACGAGGCCAGCTACTCGGCCAAGGTGCACGGCCGGCCGCTCGACCTCACCTTCAAGGAGTTCGAGCTGCTCCGCTTCTTCGCCACGCACCCCTCCCGCGTCTTCACGCGCGAGCAGCTGCTGAGCGAGGTGTGGGGCTACGACTACTTCGGCGGCACGCGCACGGTCGACGTGCACGTCCGTCGCCTCCGCGCCAAGCTCGGCGACCTCGAGTCGCTGATCGGCACGGTGCGGAACGTCGGCTACCGCTTCAACGTGTACGACGACGAGCCGGGCGCGGTCGTCCGATGACCTCCGAGCTCGATCCGGCCGAGCTCGACGCTGCGGGCCTCGAGGCGCTGGCGCGGGCGGCCCAGGTCGTCGACGGCAGCCCGCCGGTCAACGACCAGGCGCTCGTCGAGGTCCGCACGGGTCAGGCACGACTGCTCGGCGACGAGCACGCGGCCGCAGTGCTCCGGCCCGGCGAGGTCGAGCTCGTGGTGCACCCCGACCACCGGCGACGCGGCCTCGGCTCGGCGCTCGCGCAGCGAGTCGTCGACGAGACGAGGGGCCCGCTCGCCTTCTGGGCGCACGGCGACCACCCCGGCGCCCGCGCCCTCGCCGCACAGCTCGGCCTGGTCGAGACGCGACGGCTGCTCCAGCAGCGCGCGCCCGTCGAGCGACGCACGCCGCGCCTCCGCGACGGCGACCGCATCGCCGCCTTCCGGCCCGGCGTCGACGACGCGGCCTGGCTCGACCTCAACGCCCGCGCCTTCGGCGACCACCCCGAGCAGGGCTCGCTGACCCAGGCCGACCTCGACGCCCGCAAGGCCGACGACTGGTTCGACGCGGGCGACCTGGTGCTGCTGTGGCGGGGCGACGAGCTGCTCGCCTCGTGCTGGCTGAAGCTCGAGGCCGACCAGCCGGGCGAGTTCTACGCCGTCGCCGTCAGCCCCGAGCACCAGGGCGAGCACCTGGGAGGGGCGGTGGTCGACGCCGGCCTCGCCCGCCTCCTCGACCGGGGCGTCGACACCGCCGCCCTCTACGTCGAGGGCGACAACACGGCCGCGCTGCGGCTCTACGCGGCACGCGGGTTCGTCGACCACGCCGTCGACGTGCAGTACACGCTCGGGCGCTGACGGCCCGGCGTCGGCCTCGCGGTCCGAGGGCTTGTCCCCCGATCGGCGGACAGGCCGCCTCGCGCCGGGGGTCCCGTCCCCCGGACCACGACTCTCCGAGGCTGCGCACCGTGTACCCCGGAAGGGGTTAACGAACGGGTGATCTGCATCTCGTGCACATTTCTGTGCAACTTCGTGCGCGATGCGCAAGAACCGCAGGTCACCCGCGCGATGCCCGCGAGTACGGGCCGCAGGGGCGGACCAGGTAGTTCGGTCGTCGAGATTAACACCAGGTTACCGGCCCCCGCTCGGGGGCCACGACGGCTTAGCTTCGATCTCGGCTCGCCCCGGCGGGCCACCGATCACGCCCGACCAGCACGGCTCGGGCGACCACATCGAAGACGACCCCGAGGAGCACCATGCCCAACTTGAACGTCACCTACGGCGACATGCGCGACGCGGCCACCCGCCTGACCAACGGCGAGGCCGACATCGAGTCGAAGCTCCGCGAGCTCAAGGCGCAGGTCGACAGCCTGATCAGCGGCGGCTACGTCACCGACCAGTCCTCCGTCGCCTTCGGCACCTCGTACCAGGAGTTCAACGACGGCGCGACGAAGACCATCCAGGGCCTCGAGGGCATGAGCTCGTACCTCAACAGCGCCGCCGAGGCGCTCGAGCAGACGGACTCCGAGCTGGCCAAGGCGCTCAAGTAGCGCGCCGTCGCGGTCCCGCCCCCGTCGCGGGGCGGGACCGCGACGTTCCCCCTCTGCCCCACCTCGACCGCCCCACCTCCTTCGGCCTGCCCCACGAACGGACGCCCCATGCCAGATCTCATCGTCGACGGAGAAGCCCTCCGCACCTCGATCGACTCCCTCTCCCGCGTGCGCGACGAACTGGGGAACCAGATGTCGGGCAGGGACGAGAACCACGACATCTTCGGCCAGAGGGACCTGAACCGGGCCATGCGCGACTTCGCCGGTGACTGGAAGATCCACCGCCAGAAGATCAAGGACGACGTCTCGAAGCTGCACGACAAGCTCGTCGAGATGAGCGAGACCTGGGACGAGGCCGACGGCGAGATGGCCAAGAGCATCAGCACGGAGACCGTCTGATGGGCGCGCGTCCCGGCGAGTGGTCGCTGCTGCACGAGAACGACGACCCGATGTCCGCCGACGTCGACCAGGTGAAGGTGCTCGCGGCCTTCTACGACGACATGGCCCGCACCATCCACGAGCAGGCCGACGTCCTCAAGCGCATCGGCGAGGGCGACGAGACGCACTTCAAGGGCCAGGGCGCCGACAAGGTGCGCGAGAAGAGCAAGGCCGTCGGCGCCTCGCTCGAGCAGATGTCCGGGCGCTACGACGCCGTCCGCGACGCGCTGCGGTCGTACCTGCCCCAGCTCGAGCACGGCCTGGCCGAGTCGGCCTCGGCCCTGCAGGAGGCGGTGGCCGCCCGCGACTCGATGTCGCAGGCCACCGTGATGGCCGACCCCCGCGCGGACCGGCCGAAGGACGCCCCGCCGCTCACCAGCGAGGAGGAGGGGGCCGGCCGTGCCAAGGACGCCGCGCTCGACTCGGCCCAGGGCGCCTCCGCCGCCGCGATCGCCCACCTCCGCCGCGCCCAGGCCGACCTCGACGCTGCCGGGCACGCCGCCTCCTCGACCATCAGGGGCGCCTGGAAGGACGGGCTGCACGACACGCTCGGCGACAAGATCCGCGCCTTCTTCAAGAAGTTCCTCGCGATCCTGATCAAGATCCTCACGTGGATCGGGATCGCCCTGGCCATCATCGCGATCATCATCCCGGGGCTCGGCTTCGTCAGCCTGATGGCGGCTGTGACCGCCGGCGTGGCGTTCGCCGCGACCATCGCGCAGGCGGCCATGGGCGACGCGTCGTGGGTCACGGTGCTGATGGCCGGCATCGGCATCCTGTCGCTCGGAGCAGGTGCGCTGATCACCAAGGCGACGAACGTCACCAAGGGCACGATGATCGCCGGCGGCGCCGCCCACACGGCGAAGATCACCAAGAACGCCCACGCGGCCATGGCGTTCACCGCCAACCAGACGGTCAGGCGCAAGCAGATCTTCGACGACCTCCTGGCCGGACGCGCCACGGTCGAGGCGACGGTGACGCGCCTGAAGGACCTCCCGGTGCGGATGAAGGAGATCCAGGCCTCGGCGGTCAAGCAGTTCAAGGCCGCCGACCTCGGGGAGGTCAAGCCGAACTGGTGGAACGTCGGCCGGACCGGGGACATCCTGAAGTTCGACAAGAAGGCGATCATCGACCAGTTCGGCGAGAAGGGCTGGTCGCTCGACAAGCTGATCGGGGTCGACGGGCTCAAGGGCCTGGCTGACATCGCGACCAAGGCCAAGGCCAGCGGCATCAGCCTCACCTCGATGCGCGTCCAGGAGCTCGTCTACTTCACGGGCGGCTCGAAGGTGTTCGGCTGGGGCAGCACCGCGTTCAGCCTCGGCGCGAACCCCACCGGCCTCGGTGACGACCTCGCCCGCTGGACGGGCTGGGAGGACGCGAAGGCGAACTTCCCGGGCGGCACGCCCTCCGTCGCCGAGGCCGAGGCGGAGAAGCTGTGACCGGTGCGGCCCCGGCCCGCCCGACGGTCGTCGTCGACGTCGACCCGCCCGCCTGGCTGATCGTGCCGCCCGCCGACATGGCGTCCGGCCCCTGGCGGGAGGCGGCTGCGGCGCTCTTCGCGTTCTCGGACGAGGTGGACCGCACCGGCGGCGTCACGCCCCCCGTGCTCGACGTCGACGGCGCTCTCGACGGCCTGCTCGCGATGGCTGCCACGCTGGGCGAGACCTCCCGCCTCGCCGCCGGCTTCTCGGTGCCGGGCGCCTGGCCACTGCCCGTGGTCGTCGACGCGGGCCTGACCGGCGACGACGCCCCTGACCTGCTCGACCTCGGCCGCGCCCGGGGCGGCTCGCCGCTCGAGGCGCCCCTGATCGACGAGCTGCCCGACGACGTCGGCCCCGGTGTCGTCGTGACCCGCTTCGACCTCGACCTCGAGGGCCGCGTCTGGGTCACCGTGACCGCCGCCGCACGACGCGACGGCCTCGACGTGACCACCACGTGGCGCAGCACCGACCTCGGGCTCGTGCCGCTCCAGACGCCGGCCGTCGTCGAGCTGGCCGGACGCGTGCGCCTCGTCGACCGGGCCGACGACCTGCAGGAGACGACCCGATGACCACCGCGACCTCCCCCACGGCGGCGCCCGCCGCCTCCTTCGCCCTGGCCCTGCCCGTCGGCTGGGCCCGGCTGCCGGCCCGTGCCGAGCAGACCGCCGAGCTCGCTCGCGAGGTCGACCGGATCGTGCGCGAGGCGCTGCCCGACGACCTGCCCCGCGACAGCGCGGAGCCGCTGCGCCGTCAGCTGAGGCGTCGCCTCACCGACGCGGTCGAGGAGGCGGGGCGGGCCGGCGCGAACGCCGTCTACCTGCCCGCCTCGATCGACGGCTTCGCCCTGCCGGTCAGCCTCAGCGAGGCCGAGGTCGACGACGAGTCCGAGACCGAGCCGGTGCGCATCGTCGCCGACCTGCTGAGCGACGCCGGACAGCTCGACGGCCTGCGCGACGTCGACGGCGCCGCGGCCGCCCGCACGGCCGTCACGATCGCCTCCGACCAGGCCGAGGGCTCGTGGGAGCGCACCTGGTCGAGGCGCGTCGTCTACACGATCTCGGTGCCGCACAGGCCGGGGCGGTGGGTCGTGCTGACCTGGTCGGCCGTGTACGGGGACGAGCCGAGCGAGCGCCTCGCCGACGCCCTCGTCGAGCTGTTCGACTCAATCATGACCACGTTCCGCTGGACCGACGTGCCGGGCGAGGACGCGACCCCGGTCGAGCTCGCCGTCGTCGCGGCCGAGGAGGCACGGTGACGGTCCTCGGCGCGGTGACGGCCACGGCCCTCGCGCTCGACCTGCCCCCGATGCTCGAGCCGTTCGGCGACCTGGCCCTCACGGTCGCGGTGCTGCTCACGGTCGCGGTGCTCGCGTTCACGATCCCGGTCTGGGTCGCGTCGCGCCGGGTCGTCAAGGTCGAGGCCGCCGCCTGGGCCGACGACGTGCGCGGCGACCCCTCGGCGACCTGGGCCGCCGACCGGGCGCTGCGCGTGCTCCTCGCCTCGTGCGAGCGCGAGCACGTCGTGTTCCCCGGGCTCGCCCGTGTCGTCGTCGGGGCCGAGCGGATCGACGTCGACCTCGTCACGCCCACCGTCGCGCCGCCCGCCCCGTGGAGCACCGGCCGCGACGGCCGCCGCTGGTCGGCCCCGGTCGAGCTGGTGC
>NZ_CAUPYL010000026.1:0-21901 GCF_963515265.1 uncultured Frigoribacterium sp. | reverse complement strand
GGCCTCGACCGCGACGACGTCGGCCGCCGAGGTGACGAGCGTCCCGTCGGGCGCGGTGCCCGTGGCGCGGGCGGTGGTCGGCACGGTCCCGTCGCCGGCTGCGGCGGCGAGCACGTCGCGGTCCGTCACCGTCCGCGTGGCGGTGAAGGTCGCCGACCCGCCCGGGGCGAGGTCCGCGGACTCGGGGGCGAGACCCTGGGCATCGGGGTCCGCGACCGAGACGCCGGTGAGGCTCAGCGTGCCGTCGTTCCGGACCACGTAGCGGTACGTGACGACCTCGCCTGCGTCGGCCACGCCGTTGCCGTTGGTGTCGGTGAGCACGGCCGTCACCTCGATCGACAGGCCGGCGGTGCCGGGGGCGACCGGCGTCGGGATCGCGAGGGGGACCTCGGGTGACGTCACCGCGCCTCCTGCCGGGTCGGTGGCCGTGGCGACCGCCGCGGCGCCCAGGTCGGTGCCGGCGTCCACGTCGGCCTGCGTGACCACGTAGCTGCCGGTCACGGTGGCGGATGCTCCCGGTGCCAGCGACGCGGGCGGCGCCGTCGTGACGGGGGTGCGCGGCGCCGTCACGCCCAGGCCGGTCAGCGTCGCCGTGCCCGTGTTGGTCGAGGTGTACGTGTAGGTGATCGTCTCGCCTGCGTCGGCCGTGCCGTTGCCGTTCGCGTCGTCGAGCACGGCCGTGAGCTCGAGGTCGAGGCCGCCCACGGCAGCGAGCAGCGGCGTGCTGCCCGAGGCCGCGGGGCTGTCGATCGTGGTGCCCTCCGGGGTCGTGCCCGTCGCCGTGGCGGTGACCACGAGAGGGTCGCCCGCGTCGACGTCGGCCTGCGTGACGGTGCGGGGAGCGGACGTGAAGCGGACGGTGCCGTCGGGGGCGGCGGTCCCGTCGCCGACGCGCTCGGGCCGAAGCACGCCCGGGCCGGCGATGACGATGCCGGTCAGGCTCGTGTTGCCCGCGTTCGTCACGACGTACTCGTACGAGATGGTCTCGCCCGGGTCGGCCAGGCCGTTCCCGTTCGTGTCGTCGAGAACGGGCACGACGTCGACCGCCAGCGCGTCGTCGGCCGCGGCGGTGAGGGTCTGCACCGAGGCGGGCGCGGTGGTGAGCGGCCCGTCGACCCCCGTGGCGGAGGCGGTGGCCGTCTCCGTGACGGGGGCCGGGCTGTCGACGTCGGCCTGGGTGATCGTCGTCGTGGCCGTGTAGGTCACGGAGGCGCCCGGGGCGAGGGACGCCGGGTCGCCGCTCAGGACGACGACTCCGGTGCCGCGCGTCGGGGCGAGGGCGACGCCGGTGAGGGTGCTCGTGCCCGTGTTGGTGACCGTGTACGTGTAGGTGACGACATCGCCGAGATCGGCCAGCCCGTCGCCGTTCGCGTCGGTGGTCAGAGCCTGCTCGACGCCGAGCTCGAGCAGGTCGGAGGCCGTGAGGAGGGGCGTCTCGGCGACCGAGGGGCCGCTGGCGGCCGTCAGCCCCGAGGGCGACGACCCCGTGGCGTAGGCGGTGTTGACGAGCGGGCCGCCGGCGTCGACGTCGGCCTGGGTCACCGGGCGGTCGGACGTGAAGGTGCGGGTGCCGCCCACCGCCAGGGCGACCCCGGCGGTGTCGACGGCCGGGGCGGATCCCGTGTCGACGGCGAGGCCGCCGAGGGGCGTCTCGCCCGTGTTGGTCACCGTGAAGCGGTAGCGGATCGTGTCGCCCGGGCCGGCGACGCCGTCGCCGTCCGCGTCGATCAGCTCGGCGGTCTGGGTCAGGCCCACGGCGGGCTGCAGCTGGTCGAGCGGCGCGGTGGCCGTCGACGGGTCGCTGACGATCGGCGCCCCGTTGCCGGCGTCGACCGCGCGGGCGGTCGCCGTGTTCGTGAAGGTCGCGGTCCGCGCGTCGGCGGTGGTCACCGTGTGCCCGCCCGTGCAGACGGTCGTGGCTCCCGGCTGGCCGACAGGGGCGAGGGTCGTGGTCGGGCAGCTGAGGCCGTCCGCGAGGGCGTCGGCGATCGACAGGGCGTCGAGCCTGACGACGGAGGTGTTGCTGACGGTGAACGAGTAGTCGATGCGGTCGCCGACGGCGTATCCCTCGGTCGGCGTCGAGCTCGAGACGGACTTGACGACGTTGAGCGCGCCGAGCTCCTGCACCGACGAGACGGAGAGGTTGCGGATCAGGTGCACGTCGGTCGCGCCGCCCGTCGAGCCGAGGAAGCCGAGCTTGTAGGTGTCGGGGGCGGCGTCGGTCATCTGGTGCTCGAGCACGCGGAGGTAGCCGCGGCCGTCGTGGAAGTCGACGTCGACGGTGACGAGCGGGAGCGCGTCGGGGCTCAGGGTCACGCGGACGGAGTCGCGGCTGGTGTCGTCGGCGCCGGTGCCGCGCAGCGACCCGGGCAGCGTCGAGGCGAAGCGGTCGCCGCCGGTGTTCGCGCCCACGGTGCCGGCGAGCCAGCAGTATCCGGTGGTGCCGCTGCCGGGGCCGCGGAGGGAGACGGCGTTCGGCACGAAGCCGGGGCCGACCTCGGGCGGGGTGCAGGTCGAGTCGCGCAGCTCGGTGGGGTTCGCGTAGTTGCCGTAGGCGTCGAGGCCGATGCCGACATAGCCGCCGACGACGCCGGGGTCGCCGTTGCGGTTGCCGTAGCCGAGCGAGCCTCCGTCGGCGCCGGTCATGGTGAGCTGTTCGTTCCCGTCCGTGAGGAAGAATCCGATGCCGTCACCTCCGTCGCCGCCGTCCGGTCCGTACTGCCACTGGTCGAACTCGACGACGAGGCCGCCGTTGCCGGGAATGGCCTGGTTGTAGACGACGCCGCCGCGACGGAAGCCGCTCTCGGCGTTCAGCTGCAGGAAGCCGGGGGTGCCGACCGCGGGCGACCCGGTCAGGTCGGTGCACTGCGACAGGTTGCTGCTGCCGGCCGGGGCCGCCGCGGTGGCGCCCGTGAGGCACGCGTCGTTCAGCCCGCGCCAGGCGGGATCGGCGATCGAGCTGCCGGTGAACGACTCGGTCAGGAGGGGCGTTCCAACCGCTTGGGCCGGCCCGGCGACGAGGAGGGCGGGGGAGACGGCGGCCGCGGCGACCGCGAACGCGACGAGCGTCCGAGTGAGCCGGCCACGGGGTGTCGTGACGCTGCGCATGGGGGTCCTGATCCGTGAGGGCCGGCCCAGGTGACAGGTCGGCGTCGACTTGAGTGATCTTCACACGGATCAGGGAGGCGCAACAGGGGCGAGGACCGCCGAACGGGCGCACGCTCGCAAACGGGCCAGGCATCCCCGGTGAGAGCCGTGCAGTCTCTGCAGGTGTATGACGGAACCTCCATGACGAACGCGCCCGACACCTCCTCCGTGCCCACCTCCTCCTCGTCGTCGGGGTACGACGAGCGTCAGAAGTGGCAGGCGTTCTGGGTCTGCGTGGGCGTCGCGGCGCTGACGATCCTCGACCTGTCGAAGGTCAACGTGGGCCTGCCGAGCATCGAGGCGTCGCTCGGTGCCGGACCGACCGCGCTGCAGCTCATCGTCGCGGGCTACGCCCTCGCCTTCGGCCTGTCGCTCGTGCCGTCGGGCCGCCTGGGCGACCTCAAGTCGCGGCGCCTGATGTTCGTCATCGGCCTCAGCTCGTTCACCGTGGCCAGCGTGCTCTGCGCGATCGCTCCCACCGTCGAGCTCCTCGTCGCCGCGCGCATCCTGCAGGGCGTCGCCGCGGGGATCCAGATGCCGCAGGTGCTCGGCCTGATCCAGCAGCTGTTCCAGGGACGCGAGCGCGGCCGTGCCTTCGGCCTGTTCGGGGCGGTCATCGGCGTCTCGACCGCGTTCGGCCCCACGATCGGCGGCCTGTTGATCGCGGTGGGCGGCGCCCAGGACGGCTGGCGCCTCCTGTTCTGGATGAACGTGCCGCTCGGCATCGTCGCCATCGTCTTCGCCCTGAAGCTGCTGCCCCGCACCTCGACCGCCCCGAGCGGGCACAACGAGCTCGACCTCATGGGCATCGTGCTGCTCGGCCTGACGATCCTCACCCTGATGCTGCCGTTCGTGCTGACGACCGGTCAGGGCGACGACCCGCTGCGCTGGCTGTTCCTGATCGGCTTCGCCGGCTTCGGCGCCCTCTTCGTCTGGTGGGAGCAGCGCTACAAGGCCCGCGGCAAGTCGCCGGTGGTGCACTTCTCGCTGTTCTCGCTCGCGTCGTACCGCAACGGCACGCTCATCGCGACCGTGTACTTCTGCGCGCTGCCGGCGACGTTCCTGCTCACGACGCTCTTCCTGCAGCAGGGGCTCGGCCTCGAGCCCGTCTACGCCGGCATGGTGACCATCCCGTTCGCGCTGACCAGCGCTGTGGCCGCCTTCTACGGCGGGCGCATCGTCGAGAAGTACGGGCGCAGCCTCGTCGTGCTCGGCCTCGTGCTCGTGGGCGTCGGCTTCGTCGTGCTCTTGCTCGCCGCGACGCTCACCCCGCCCGAGTACACGCCGTGGGCGATGGCGGGCGGCATGCTCGTCGCCGGCACCGGCGGAGGCTTCGTCATCTCGCCGAACCAGACCCTGACCCTGGCGGAGGTGCCGGTCGAGATGGGCGGGGTCGCCGGCTCCATGGGCCAGGTCGGCCAGCGCGCCGGCACCGCCATCGGGACGGCCGCGGCGGTCTCGACCTTCTACTCGGTCATCGCCGGCCGCAGCGAGGGCTCGACCCTCGACATCTACCACGAGGCGTACCGCAGCGGGTTCTTGGTGACCATCGCCCTGGTGGCGGGAGCGCTCGTGCTGGCGCTGCTCGACCTGCGTGCACGCAAGCAGGGGCGGGTGGGCGAGGCGGCCGACGCCTCCTAGGGGAGACGTGGTCTGGCCCGGCCTGACCCGGCCCGAGGGCACGCGAGGCCACGAACCTGCGCGAAGGCGACAAAGCGACGCGATGTTCTGCGTCGCTTTCTCGTTCTCGCGTCGCTTCCCGGCGGCGTCGTGGGCGCTGGCGGGGACCAGGCGGCGGGGCCACGGCGGCTACGCGGCGGGGGACTCCGCGGCCGCGGCGTCGAGCCACGCGGTGATGTCGACGGCGAGCGTACGGGGCAGGTCGACGGCCGCGGGGTCGACGCGGGCGATCGTGCTCGTGTGGGCGGCGACGACGGAGGCGGCGGTGACGACGGACATGGGGGCTCCTCAGCGAGATGGTGCGGGACGGTCTGATTGGCGGGGCCGCCGCGGCCCGTCGAGGTGACGACGGACCGCGGGGCTCCTGGCGCGCTCGCCCGTCCTGCGACGGGACCCCTCCGGGGTGCGGCGACTGCCTGCGGCCAGTCAAGCCGAGAGGGTGTCTCGTCAGCGTCAACCGAAGGGACCGTCCTCAGCGGCCACGCCTACGCCGAGGGGATGAGACGCGTGCGACGGCGTCGAGTTGCCCCGGAACTCCGGCCGCCGCCGCCCGGGTAGCACTTCGGGGCAACTCGTCGCTCGGCGGGGGCGCGGGCGGGCGCGAGGCGGGCGGGCTCGCGGGAGGGTCAGGGGCGCGGCGCGGAGGGCTCCCGGACGATCGCGAGCACGTCGTCGTGCAGCAGGCCGTTCGTCGCGAGGGCGCTGCCGTGCCAGGGGCCCGGCTCACCGTCGGCGCTCGTGAACGTGCCGCCCGCCTCCTCGACGATCGGGATCAGCGCCGCCATGTCGTACGGCTCGAGGCCGAGCTCGCCCGCCACGTCGAGAGCGCCCTCGGCGACGAGGACGTACGACCAGAACTCGCCGTAGGCGCGCGTCCGCCAGACCTGGTCGGTCAGCGTGAGCAGCTGCTCGAGCCGGCCAGCTTCGCGCCAGTACTCGAGGCCGTTGTAGCTCAGCGACGCGTCGGCAAGATCACGGACGCCCGAGACGCGCAGGGCAGCGGCGCCGTGCTCGGACGAGAACGCCCCGCCGCCCGTGCTGGCCCACCAGCGGCGTCCGAGGGCCGGGGCGCTGACGACTCCGAGCACGGGGACACCGTCGACGACCAGCGAGATGAGGGTCGCCCAGACGGGGACGCCCCGGAGGAAGTTCGCCGTCCCGTCGATCGGGTCGACGATCCACTGGCGGCGGGGTGCTGCGTGGGCGGTGCCGGCTGCGGCGTCGTTCCCGGCTGCGTCGTTCACGGCTGCGTCGTCTCCGTACTCCTCGCCGTAGAAGGAGTCGCCGGGGCGCTCGGACTCGATCCCGGCCCGGATCGCCCGCTCGACGGCCTGGTCGGCGTCGGTGACGTGCGTGCGGTCGGGCTTCAGCGACACGTGCAGGTCGGCAGCACGGTAGCGCTCGGTGCTGATCGAGTCGGCCGCGTCGGCGAGCGTCAGCGCGAGCCGCAGGTCGGCCGCCCAGCGGGCGCCGCCGTCGGCGGCGCTCGTGTCGCTCGCAGCGGCGGCGTCGGCGGCGTCGGACGAGGAGGCGCGGGTCGGGTCGGTCACGCTGCCAGCGTACCGAGCGTGCCCGGCGGGCACCGCGCCTCCTCGTCTCTGCATTGCCCGTCGGTCACTTCGCGGGCGCGGGAATCGCAAAGCGAGAGTGATCCTGCCTCGTGCGTGCCGCCTCCGGCCAGGAACTGCCTCGGCGGCGGTGGATCACTCTCAAATGTGAGAAGACAGCCCGCACATGCCGACCAGGAGGCGACGCGGACCGCCGCAGAACAGGAGAATCCCGTTGTTAAAGGGTGCTGGGTCGGCATCTGCGGGTCCGACCTGGCACGGGGCTGCGGCTGGCGCGCGAGCAGCCAGCTAGCGCTGCGGCTGCTCGTCCGAACGGGCGTCCTCGTCGCGGGCGGCCTGCTCGCGGCCGCTGACCCCGCCCTTGGAGGCGAGCAGCGTCTGCAGCGAGGCGAGCCGCTCCCGCCCGACGTCGCCGAGCTCGCCGGCCTCGACGCGGTCGACGATCTCCCAGTCGTGCGCCTCGGCCAGCGGGATGCCGTCGCGCGACGGCTTGTCGGAGGGGCGGGCGTGCCGTGCGAACGACCGCAGGATGTTCTCGGGGTCGACGTGCCCGAGCCCGAACGAGCGGACGCCCGGGGTGTCGACGATCCAGCCGCCGCTCGGCACCTTGAACGAGACGGTCGACGACGACGTGTGCCGCCCCCGCCCGGTCACCGCGTTGACGACGCCGACCTCGCGCTGCGACCCCGTCAGGGCGTTGACGAGCGTCGACTTGCCGACGCCCGAGTGCCCCACGGTCACGGTGACGTGCCCGTCGAGCAGCTCGCGCAGCTCGTCGAGCACCGGCGACGGCGACCCGTCGGGCAGCGGGTCGAACGACGTGGAGGTGGTCGTCACGATCCGCAGGTCGAGGCACGAGAAGTGGGCTGCGAACGGTGCGGGGTCGGCCAGGTCGGTCTTCGTGATGCAGAGGATCGGCTCGACCCCCGCGTCGAAGGCGGCGACCATGTAGCGGTCGACGAGCCGCGGGCGCGGCTCGGGGTCGGCCGCGGCGACGACGATCAGCATCTGGTCGGCGTTGGCGACGATCACGCGCTCGACGGCGTCGCTGTCGTCGGCGCTGCGGCGCAGCAGCGTGGTCCGCTCCTGCACCTTGACGATCCGCGCGAGCGAGCCCTCGGCGCCGCTCGTGTCGCCGACGACGCCGACCCGGTCGCCCGTGACGACGCTCTTCTTGCCGAGCTCACGCGCTCGGGCAGTGGTGATCTCGCGCTCGTCGGGGGTCCCGGCGTCCATCAGCACGCCGTAGCGGCCGCGGTCGACGGTCCAGACGACCCCCTCCTCGGCGTCCGCGTACGCCGGCCGCTGCTTGGTGCGCGGCCGGTTGGCCTTCGGGTTCGGGCGCTGTCGCACCGAGCTCTCGTCGTACTGGCCCCAGGCCTCGTCCTCCACGGCGTCGTCGCCGTCGCTCCACCAGCTCACCGGGGGCCTACAGGAACCCGAGCAGGTCGATGTCGGCCGGGCGCTCGACGACGCGGCGGCCGAGCAGGTCGTCCCAGAGCTCGACGAACTGGGGCAGCGTCTTCGACACGACGCGGACGTCGTCGAGCTCGACACCGTCGACCGCGAGGCCGATGATCGCCGCGGCGTGCGCCATCCGGTGGTCGCCGTAGGTGCGCCACTGACCGGCGTGCAGGGGCGAGGGCTCGACGCGGAGGCCGTCGTCGAGCACGGTGACGAGGCCGCCGAGCGCCGAGATCTCGCTCGCGAGGGCCGCGAGGCGGTCGGTCTCGTGCCCGCGCAGGTGCCCGATGCCGGTGATGGTGCTGGGGCCGGACGCCAGGGCGGCCAGGGCGACGAGGGCAGGGGCCAGCTCGCCGCCGCGGGACAGGTCGACGTCGACGCCAGGCAGCGAGCCGCCGCCGACCAGGCCGTCGCCGCCGTCGACGGTCAGCACGCCGTCGACGAGCGAGACGGTCGCGCCCCAGAGCGGCAGCAGCTCGATCAGGTCGGCGCCGACCTGCGTCGTCTCGGCCGGCCAGTGCGAGATCGAGACGGTGCCGCCGGCGACGAGGGCCGCGACGAGGAAGGGCGCGGCGTTCGACAGGTCGGGCTCGATGGTCAGCTCGCGCCCGGCGATCGCCGTGGGCGGCACCTGCCACTCGCCGGGCTCGGGCGTCGCGACGGTCACGCCGCGCTGCGCGAGCGCGTCGATCGTCATCTCGATGTGCGGCGTGCTGGGCAGCACGTCGCCGGTGTGGCGGAGCGTCAGCCCGCGCGAGAAGCGCGGCGCCGACAGCAGCAGGCCGGACACGAACTGGCTGGAGGCGGACGCGTCGATCTCGACGTCGCCTCCTTGGACCTCGCCCGTGCCGTAGAGGCTGAAGGGAAGCGAGCCGCGGCCGTCGTCCGACACGTCGACGCCGAGGGCGCGCAGCGAGTCGAGGGTCGCGCGCATCGGCCGACGTCGGGCCGCCTCATCGCCGTCGAAGGTGACCGGGCCGAGGGCGAGCGCCGCGACCGGGGGCAGGAACCGCATCACCGTGCCGGCCAGGCCGCAGTCGACGGTAGCGCCGCCCGTGAGCTCGCCGGGCGTGACGACGAGGTCGGGGCCGAACGGCTCGCCCGACTCGAGCTCGTCGATCGTCGTGCCGAGGGCACGCAGCGCCGCGATCATCAAGGAGGTGTCGCGCGAGTGCAGGGGAGCCCGCAGCGTCGAGGGGGAGTCGGCCAGGGCCGAGAGCACCAGCTCGCGGTTCGTCAGCGACTTCGACCCGGGCAGCGACAGGGAGGCGCGGAGCGGGCCGGCGGCGCGCGGCGCGACCCAGCGCCCGTCGTCGACCGTGGGCGGAACGCCGCCGTCGTCGTAGGGAGAGAACTCGGGCCCGGAATACCTGTACACCTGCATCGGTTCACCAGGGTAATGCAGCGACGACCTGGAGGACACGTGCCCACAGCACTTGCACCGAGGCGGATCACCGTGGCCGAACTAGAATCGGCCGTGATGATCACCCCCGAGGGCGACGAGCCCACACCCGCGACCAGCGCGACCGCACCCGACCCCGTCGAGGCCGGCGGCGGCGTCGCCGAGGCGACCGTCGAGGCCGTGGCGGCCGTCGAGGCGTCGGACGAGGGCGAGCCCGACCTGCGCGCACTGTTCGAGGAACAGGCCCTGCCGTTCATGGACCAGCTCTACGCGGCGGCGATGCGCATGACGCGCAACCCGGCCGACGCCTCCGACCTCGTCCAGGAGACATTCGTCAAGGCGTTCGCGGCGTTCCGGCAGTTCCAGCAGGGCACGAACCTGAAGGCCTGGCTGTACCGGATCCAGACCAACACGTTCATCAACACGTACCGCAAGAAGCAGCGCGACCCGTACCAGGGCACCATCGACGAGCTCGAGGACTGGCAGATGGGCGGCGCCGAGTCGGCGACCCGCACCTCCGGCTCCACCCGCTCGGCCGAGGCCGAGGCGATCGACCACCTCCCGGACAGCGCTGTCAAGGACGCCCTCCAGAAGGTGCCGGAAGACTTCCGCATGGCGGTCTACTTCGCGGACGTCGAGGGCTTCTCGTACCAGGAGATCGCCGACATCATGAAGACCCCCGTGGGCACGGTGATGAGCCGTCTGCACCGCGGCCGCCGACTCCTCCGGGGACTACTCGCCGACTACGCCCGTGACCGTGGGATCGCGGTGCCGGCCGGCACGACATCGAAGGGCAGCACCAAATGACCGACTGCGGTTGCGACAAGGCGAAGGCCGAGCTCGAGGAGTTCCTGCACGACGAGCTCTGCCGTGAGGACGCCGCCGACATCCGGGAGCACATGGCCACCTGCGCCGACTGCTCGGGTGAGCACAAGGTCGGCATCGTGCTGACGGAGGCGGTGCAGCGCGCCTGCAAGGAGACGGCCCCCGAGGACCTGCGCTCGACCGTGCTCGCACGGATCCGCGACCTGCAGGCCTCGCACTAGCCCGCGGAGCCCGTCCGGACCCTGGGCAGCTGGCCGGTCAGGCCAGCGTCGCGTCCTCGCGACGTGCCGCGTGCGCGACGACGTCGTCCCAGAGCAGCTGCAGGGAGGGGTCGCCCGCGTCGCCCGTGCGCTGGACGACCTTCGAGACGGCCGGCACGCAGAGCCGGAAGTCCGGCTCGCCGACGACCAGCACGAGCGGGTCGCTGCCGGTGCCGGAGCAGAGCCGGCCGCCGTACTCGCGGCGCACCGTCTCGAAGAAGTAGCAGGCGGCGCCGAGCGAGACCGCGTCGGGCACCCCGTCGACGTCGACGTCGCCCCGGTGGCGGGCGAGGACCGCGTCGAGCGAGCGGACGGAGCCCGGGCTGAAGTCGAGCGAGGCCGCGTCGTCGCGGTGCCCGCCCTTCGCGACCGACTTGACGAAGCGGGCTGCCTCGTCGGCGACGTGTTGCTCGGGCGTCGAGTTCCGTGTGAAGAGACCCATGACGATCGACCCTATCGTCCGACGTCACAGGTCGTCGACCTGCGCTAGCGTCGTCGCATGACCGCCACGGTGGAGATCCTCGCCAGCCCGACGTCCGACGACCTCGACGACCTGGTGGCCCTCATCGGGCTGCTCGGCCACTCGCTCGACGCCGAGGTGCTCTCGGCCCGCCTGTCCCACCTGACCGCCGCCGCGGGCCACGAGACCTGGGTCGTGCGGGGCGACGACGGCCGCGTGGTCGCCGTCGCGGGGGCGCACGTGCGCTGGGCCTACAACGCCGACGCCCCGACCGCGCAGCTGCTGCTGCTGGTCGTCGGGGAGGCGGCCCGTCGAGACGGCACCGGCTCGCACCTCCTGCAGCACTTCGAGGAGTGGTCGCGCGGCCACGGAGCCCGCACGCTCGAGGCCGTCTCGGCCGCCGCCACCGACTCCGCCCACCGCTTCTACCGCAAGCGCGGCTACCACGAGGCCGGCGTCCGCTACTCGAAGCTCGTCTGACCCCTCGACACCGCCGCACCGCGAACGGCGACGGCCGCCCTCCTGCGGGAGGGCGGCCGTCCTCGTCGGTGCGGGGCGTGGACGCTAGAGCGTGAGCGCCGCCGCGATCAGCTCGGCCTGCTGGGCCGCGCTCGCCTTGGTCGAGCCCGCGGCCGGCGAGGCCGACGCGGGTCGCGAGGCGACCGCGATCCGGCGGTCGAGGTGCTTCTGCAGCTCGAGCACCACGAACGGCCAGGCGCCCTGGTTCTCCGGCTCCTCCTGGGCCCAGACGATCTCGGCCGAGGGGTAGCGCGACAGCACCTCGCGGATGCGGTCGAGAGGCAGCGGGTAGAGCTGCTCGAGGCGGACGAGCGCGATGTCGTCCTGCACGCCGCGCTTGTCGAGCTCGGCCGTGAGGTCGTAGTGGATCTTGCCCGAGTGCAGCACGATCCGCTTCGTCGCCGACGGGTCCTGGACGCGCGTGCAGTCGAGCACCGGCTCGAAGCGGCCGCTCGTGAACGCGTCGACGCCGCTCGTCGCGCCGCGGAGGCGCAGCATCGCCTTCGGCGTGAAGACGACCAGCGGGCGGCGGGGGCGCGCGTACGCCTGGCGGCGCAGCAGGTGGAAGTAGGAGGCGGGGGTCGAGGGACGTGCGATGGTCATGTTGTCCTCCGCGCACATCTGGAGGAACCGCTCCATCCGGGCCGACGAGTGGTCGGGCCCCTGCCCCTCGTAGCCGTGCGGCAGCAGCAGGACGACGCTCGAGCGCTGGCCCCACTTCTGCTCGGCGCTCGAGATGAACTCGTCGATGATCGTCTGCGCGCCGTTGCTGAAGTCGCCGAACTGCGCCTCCCACATCACGAGCGCGTCGGCCCGCTCGACCGAGTAGCCGTACTCGAAGCCCATCGCCGCGTACTCGCTGAGCAGCGAGTCGTAGATCCAGAGGTTCGCCTGGTCGTCGGTGATGTTCTGCAGGGGCAGCCACTCCTGGCCGTTCTCCCGGTCGTGCAGCACCGAGTGGCGCTGCACGAAGGTGCCGCGGCGGCTGTCCTGGCCGGCGAGGCGCACCGGGGTGCCCTCGGTCAGGACCGAGCCCATCGCCAGCAGCTCGGCGAAGGCCCAGTCGATGCCGCCGTTCCGGCTCATGTCGACGCGCTTCTTGAGCAGCTGCGACAGCTTCGGGTGCACCGAGAAGCCCTCGGGCGGGTTGTCGTGCGCGTCGCCGATCGCGTGGATCAGGTCGAGGTCGACGCCCGTGCTCTCGGGCTCGCCCGAGGCGTCGTCCCGCTGCGACCTAGGTCGCTCGAGGTCGTCGACGTCTCCGCCGTCGTCGGTGATGACGGGCATCGAGCCGGTCTGGGCCGCGTGCGTCTCCTGGAAGGCACGCTCGAGGCGGTCCTGGAAGTCGCGGTGCGCGCCGTCGTACTCCTCCTGCGTGATGTCGCCGCGGCCGACGAGGGCCTCGGTGTAGAGGGTGCGGACGCTGCGCTTGGCCTCGATGAGGTTGTACATCAACGGCTGCGTCATCGAGGGGTCGTCGCCCTCGTTGTGGCCGCGGCGGCGGTAGCAGATCAGGTCGACGACGACGTCGCGCTTGAACTGCTGGCGGTACGAGAACGCGAGCTCGGCGACCCGGGCCACGGCCTCGGGGTCGTCGCCGTTGACGTGGAACACCGGCGCCTGGATCGTCTTCGCCACGTCGGTCGAGTAGATCGACGAGCGCGACTCGGAAGGCGGGGTCGTGAAGCCGACCTGGTTGTTGATCACCACGTGGATGGTCCCGCCGACGCGGTAGCCGCGCAGCATCGACATCTGCAGGGTCTCGACCACGACGCCCTGGCCGGCCATCGCCGCGTCGCCGTGGATGAGGATCGGGAGGGTGCCGAAGACGCCCTTCGGCCCTCTGTCTTGCTTGGCGCGCACGATGCCCTCGAGCACGCCGTCGCCGGCCTCGAGGTGCGACGGGTTGGCGGCGATGTAGACGGGGATCGTCTCGCCCGTGGCGCTCGTGAACTCGCCCTCGGTGCCGAGGTGGTACTTGACGTCGCCCGAGCCCTGGACCGTCCTCGGGTCCTGCGTGCCCTCGAACTCGCGGAAGATCTGCCCGTAGGTCTTGCCGGCGATGTTGGTGAGGACGTTGAGGCGGCCACGGTGCGCCATCCCGATCGCCACCTCCTCGAGTTCCTCACGGGCCGCCTGCTGGATGACGGTGTCGAGCAGGGCGATGGCGGACTCGCCGCCCTCGAGGCTGAAGCGCTTCTGGCCGACGTACTTCGTCTGCAGGAACGTCTCGAACGCCTCGGCCTCGTTGAGCTTCGCCAGGATGCGCATCTGCTCGTCGTGCGACGGCTTCACGTAGGGCACCTCGACGTGCTGCTGCACCCAGGCTCGCTGCGCGGGATCCTGGATGTGCATGTACTCGACGCCGATGGTGCGGCAGTACGAGTCGCGGAGGATGCCGAGGATGTCGCGCAGCAGCGCGGAGGTGTGGCCGCCGAGGCCGCCCGTGACGAACTCCCGGTCGAGGTCCCAGAAGGTCAGGCCGTGGCTCTCGATGGCGAGGTCGGGGTGGCTGCGCTGGCGGTACTGCAGCGGGTCGATGTCGGCCATGAGGTGGCCGCGGACCCGGTAGCTGTTGATGAGTTCTTGCACCCGGGCCGTCTTGCCCACGCGCTCGGCGAGGTTGACGTTGATGTCGGGGTTCCAGTGGATGGGCTCGTACGGGATGCGGAGGGCCGCGAAGATCTGCTCGTAGAAGCCGCGCTGGCCGATCAGCAGCTCGTTGACCTTCTTGAGGAACTCGCCCGAGCCGGCGCCCTGGATGACACGGTGGTCGTAGGTGCTCGTGAGCGTGACCGTCTTGCCGATGCCGAGCTCGACGAGCGTCTTCGACGACGTGCCCTGGAACTCGGCGGGGTAGTCGAGCGCGCCGGCGCCGATGATCGATCCCGCGCCCTTCATCAGGCGAGGCACGCTGTGGACCGTGCCGATGCCGCCCGGGTTCGTCAACGAGATCGTGTTGCCCTGGAAGTCGGCCGCGGTCAGCTTGTTGTCGCGGGCGCGGCGGACGACGTCCTCGTAGGCCGACAGGAAGTCGGCGAAGGTCATCTCGTCGGCCTTCTTGATCCCCGGGACCAGCAGGGCCCGCGTGCCGTCGGGCTTCGGGATGTCGATCGCGAGCCCGAGGTTGATGTGCGCCGGAGTGACGACCGAGGGCTTGCCGTCCACCTCGTCGTAGAAGACGTTCTGGCTCGGGAACTCCTTGAGGGCCTGGACGAGCGCCCAGCCGATGAGGTGCGTGAACGAGACCTTGCCGCCGCGGGCGCGCTTCAGGTGGTTGTTGATCACGATCCGGTTGTCGATCATCAGCTTCGCCGCGACGGTGCGGACGCTGGTGGCGGTCGGGACGCTCAGGCTCGCGTCCATGTTCGTGGCGAGCGACTTGGCCATGCCGCGGAGGGGAGCGACCTTCGCCTCGGGCTCCGGCGCGGGCTCGGCGCTGCTGCGGGGCTTCTCGGGGGCCTTGGCGGGCGACTCGGCCGGGATCGGCTTCTCCGACGGCTCGACGGAGGTGGTCTTGGCGGCCTTCTTGCCGGCGGGGGCGGCCGGGGCAGGCGCGGGCGCGGCGGGCTCGTTCTCACCGGGGGCGCCGGTCACCTCGTCGGGCACCTGCGCCTCGCCGCCGGACGCCTGGTCGGCGGCGGGTGCCTCGGCGGAGGCGGGGGCCTGTGCGGAGGCGGGGGCCTCGGCCGTCGTCGCGGCCTCGGAGCCGCTGGAGGGCGTGTAGGCCTCGAGGACGGGCCACCACGACTCGTCGACCGCGGACTTGTCGACCACCCACTTCTCGTAGAGCTCGTCGACCAGCCACTCGTTGGCCCCGAAGGCACCCTCGTCGGTCGTTCCCGTCACGTGGCTCGTCACAGCCGATCGCCCACTCTCCGTTGATCGTTCGATGTCACGGCGGGCAGCGGCGCCCGCCGAGGACCAGCTTAACAACGTCCGCCTGGCCGCGTCCCGACGACCCGCAGGGATTACCGTTGGCCCATGAGGTTCTACGAGACGACGCCGACCCACGACCTGACGTACTCCGACGTGTTCCTGGTGCCCAGCCGCTCGTCGGTGACGAGCAGGCTCGACGTCTCGCTGGCGCCGGGCGACGGCACGGGCGCGACCGTCCCGATCGTCTCGGCCAACATGAACTCCGTCACCGGCCCCCGCCTCGCGGCCACCCTCGCCCGGCGCGGCGGCCTCGGGGTCCTGCCGCAGGACATGCCGCTCCAGGAGCTGGACGCGGCCATCCGCTGGGTCAAGTCGCAGCCCGTCGAGTGGGACACCCCCTGGTCGCTCGACCCGGGGGAGACCGTCGCCACGGCCCTCACCCGCGTGCCCGCCGTCGAGGGGCACGGCATCGTTCTCCACGACGCCGACGGCGGGTTCCTCGGCTGCATCGCCGCCTCCCGGCTGGCCACCGCGCCGCGCGACGCCGTGCTGGGCGACCTCCTGCACGGTGCCCTCACCTCGCTCGACGCGGACGACGTCGACTCGCCCCGCGCCGCCTTCGACCGCATGGTCGCCGCCGAGATCGACTTCGCGCCCGTGCTCCGACACGGCCAGGTCGTCGGCACGGTGAGCCGCAAGAGCGCCCTCCGCTCCACGATCTACCAGCCGGCCCTCGACCGCGACGGCCGCCTCCGGGTCGCGGCCGCCGTCGGCATCAACGGCGACGTCGAGCAGAAGGCCCGGGCGCTCGCGGCGGCGGGCGTCGACGTGCTCGTGCTCGACACCGCGCACGGCGACCAGGACGGCATGGTCGCCGCGGTGAAGACAGTCGCCGCGGCGAAGCTCGGCCTGCCCATCGTCGCCGGCAACGTCGTCACCGAGGAGGCGGTGCGCCACCTCGTGGGCGCGGGCGCGGACGTGATCAAGGTCGGCGTCGGCCCCGGGGCGATGTGCACCACCCGGATGATGACCGCCGTGGGCCGCCCCCAGTTCTCCGCCGTCCTCGAGACGGCGGCGACAGCCCGGTCGCTGGGCGCGCACGTCTGGGCCGACGGAGGCGTCCGCTACCCGCGCGACGTCGCCCTCGCCCTCGCCGCGGGCGCGTCGTCGGTGATGATCGGCTCGTGGTTCGCCGGCACCGTGGAGGCGCCCGGCGAGCTCGCGACCGACGACCGCGGCCTCTACAAGGAGAGCTGGGGCATGGCGTCGACGAAGGCCGTCCAGGGCCGATTCGGCCGCCTCGACCCCTTCGAGCTCGCCCGCAAGACGCTCTTCGCCGAGGGCATCTCGTCGTCGCGCATCTACCTCGACCCGATGCGGCCCGGCGTCGAGGACCTGCTCGACATGATCACCTCCGGCGTCCGCAGCTCGTTCACCTACGCGGGTGCGCGCACCCTGCCCGAGTTCGCCGAGCGGGCCCTCGTGGGCATCCAGTCGGCGGCGGGCTACGAGGAGGGCAAGGCGCTCCCCGTCAGCTGGTGACGAGTCTCCCTGGCCGCTCGTGACGAGATGGGGCCGACCGGTGACGGACGGGGCGTCCAGCGGCTAAGATTGCCTCTCTATGGATGACCCTCCGTCTCAGCCCGCTGCACCCTCCCACCATCCCGTGACTGAGGGCGGTGCTCCGTCCTCGTGAACGAGTGGATCCTGCTCGCGATCGGCATCGTCCTCACGATCGGCACCGGCCTCTTCGTCGCCAGCGAGTTCTCGTTGGTCAACCTCGACCGCTCCGACCTCGAGGCCCGTCAGGCCAAGGGCGAGAAGGGGCTCGCGCCGACGATCGGCGCCCTCCGCATCACGTCCACGCATCTCTCCAGCGCCCAGCTCGGCATCACGCTCACGACGTTGCTGACCGGCTACACGATGGAGCCGGCGATCTCCCGGTTGCTCGCGCCGCCCCTCCTCGGGGTGGGCCTGCCCGAGCCCGTGGTCACGGTCGCGGGGCCTGTCGTCGCGATCGTCGTCGCGACCCTGCTCTCGATGATCGTCGGGGAGCTCGTGCCCAAGAACTTCGCGCTGGCGCTGCCGCTGCGGACGGCGAAGCTCGTGATCCCGTTCCAGGTCGGCTTCACGACGGTGTTCCGGCCCGCCGTCGCCCTGCTCAACAACACGGCGAACGCCATCCTGCGGGGTGTCGGCATCGAGCCCAAGGAGGAGCTGTCCGGCGCACGCACCGCCGAGGAGCTCTCGTCGCTCGTGCGCCGCTCGGCGTTCGAGGGCAGCCTCGACCTCGACACGGCGACCCTGCTCGCGCGCACCCTGGCGTTCAGCGACCACACGGCCTCCGACGTCATGACGCCGCGGCCGCGCCTCTCGACCGTCACGCGCACCGACTCGGCCGAGACCGTGCTGCAGCTGGCCCGGCGCACCGGCCTGTCGCGGTTCCCGGTGACCGACGACGGCATCGACGACGTGGTCGGCCTCGTCCACGTCAAGCAGGCCGTGTCCGTTCCGCGGGAGAAGCGGGCCGACGTCCCGGTCTCGGCCCTGCTCACCGACGCCGTGCGCGTCCCCGAGACCATGACGCTCGACAACCTCCTCGGCGAGGTCCGCGGCCGCGGCTACCAGATGGCCGTCGTCGTCGACGAGTACGGCGGCACGGCGGGCGTCGTCACCCTGGAGGACCTCATCGAGGAGCTCGTCGGCGAGGTGTCGGACGAGCACGACCGCAGCCGCGTCGACGTCGTCCGCTCGCGCAACTGGCTGACGTTCCCCGGGCTGCTGCGCCCCGACGAGCTGCTCGAGCGCGCGTCGGTCTCGGTGCCGGAGGACGGCCCCTGGGAGACCGTCGGCGGCTGGGTGATGAGCGAGCTCGGGCGCCTGCCCGTCGTCGGCGACGTCGTCGAGTCCGAGGCGGGCACGTTCCGCGTCGAGCGGCTCGACGGACGGCGCATCGACCGGATCAGGTTCACGCCGACGCCGGAGGACGAGGTCGTCGAGCAGCCCGAGCGCGGTGGTCGCTCGGAGCGCCCGGGCCGGGCGGAGCGGGCGGGCAGGTCGGACGCGCCGGCCTCGATGCGCGGCGTCGACGCCCGCCAGAAGGAGTCGGCCCGATGAGCGACTGGTGGGGCATCGTCTGGCTCGTGCTGCTGCTGATGGGCAACGCGTTCTTCGTGGCGGCGGAGTTCGCCGTCATCTCGGCGCGCCGGTCTCAGATCGAGCCCAAGGCCGAGGCCGGCAGCAGGGCGGCCAAGACCACCCTCTGGGCCATGGAGCACGCGACGATGATGCTGGCGACGACCCAGCTCGGCATCACGATCTGCTCCCTGCTCATCCTGAACGTCTCCGAGCCCTCCATCCACCACCTCCTCGAGGGCCCGCTCGGCCTGACCGGGCTCAGCGAGCAGCTGGTGAGTGTCGTCGGGTTCGTCATCACGTTGCTGCTGGTGTCTTTCCTCCACGTCGTGCTCGGCGAGATGGTGCCGAAGAACATCTCGTTCTCGCTGCCGGACAAGGCCGCGCTGTTGCTCGCACCGCCCCTGGTGGCCGTGGCGCGCCTCCTGCACGTCGTCGTGGTGTCGCTCAACTGGTCGGCCAACGCCGTCCTGCGGGCGTTCCGCGTCGAGCCGAAGGACGAGGCCGCCAGCGCCTACACGGTCGACGAGGTGGCCACGATCGTGGCGCAGTCGCAGCGGGAGGGCACCCTCCGCGACGGCAGCGGCACGCTCCAGGCGGCGTTCGAGTTCACCGAGAAGACGGTCGACGACGTGGCGGTGCCGATGTCGGGCCTCGTCACCCTGCCCGAGGACGCCACCCCGGGCGACGTCGAGCGGGCCGTCGCCCAGAACGGCTTCTCGCGCTACGTGCTCGTCGACGACGGCGGCGACCCGACGGGCTACCTGCACCTCAAGGACGTCATCGACCTCGACGAGGACGAGTTCGGCGACCCGGTGCCGCCCAAGCGCATCCGCCAGCTGATCTCGATCTACCAGGGCACCGACCTCGAGGACGCCCTCGCGACGATGCGCCGGAGCGGCGTGCACGTCGCCCGGTCGTTCGACGAGCGGGGCGACACCCGGGGCGTGCTGTTCCTCGAGGACATCCTCGAAGAGCTGATCGGCGAGGTGCAGGACGCGACCAGGCGGTCGTAGCCCTGCACGAACGGCGGCCGCGCGGACCCCGAGGGGGCAGCGCGGCCGTCGTCGTCCGCGGGGCTACGCGGTGCGGAACGGCGCCCGGAGGTACTGCTCGGGCCAGTAGTCCAGCTCGACGCCCAGCTCGGCCGCGGCGCGCAGCGGGAAGTGCGGGTCGCGGAGGAACTCGCGCGCCATCAGCACGACGTCCGCCCGGCCCTCGGCCACGACGGCCTGGGCCTGCTGCGCGGACACGATGAGGCCGACGGCCCCGGTCTCGACCTCGGCCGTCTCGCGCACGTGCTGAGCGAACGGCACCTGGTAGCCGAGCCCCACCGGGATCGTCACCCCGGCGACGAGCCCGCCGGTCGAGATGTCGAACAGGTCGGCGCCGGCGTCGCGCGACCAGGCGGCGACGGTGGCCGTCTCGTGCTCGTCCCAGCCGCCCTCGGCCCAGTCCGTGGCCGAGAAGCGGACGAGCAGCGGCAGGTCGTCGCCGACCTCGGCCCGCACGGCGCGGACGACGTCGACGAGGAGGCGCGCCCGGTTCTCGAGGGAGCCCCCGTACTCGTCGGTGCGCTCGTTGCTGAGCGGCGAGAGGAACTGGTGCAGCAGGTAGCCGTGGGCCGCGTGCAGCTCGATCAGCCCGAAGCCGGCCTCGACCGAGCGGCGGGCGGCGGCGCGGAACGCCTCCACGAGCCCGTCGATCTCGTCACGGGTCAGCTCGCGCGGCACGGCGTAGCCCTCGAAGGCGACCGCAGAGGGCGCGACCGTCGGCCAGCCGCCCTGGGCCTCGGGGACGGAGCCCTGGGCCGCGCTCCAGGGGCGGAACGTGGACGCCTTGCGCCCGGCGTGCGCGAGCTGGATGCCGGGGACCGAGCCCTGCGAGCGGACGAACGCGGTGATCGGCTTGAGTGCCTCGACCTGCTCGTCGTTCCAGATGCCGAGGTCCTGCGGCGAGATGCGGCCGTCGGGGGTGACCGACGCGGCCTCCGAGATCACGGCGCCGGCGCCTCCTCGGGCCAGCGAGCCGAGGTGCACGAGGTGCCAGTCGGTGGCGACGCCGTCCTGCTCCTCAGCCGAGTACTGGCACATGGGCGCGACCCAGAGCCGGTTGCGGAACGTCTGGCCGCGGAGCGTGACGGTGTCGAAGAGGCCGACGGGGGAGGCGCCGGGTGCGGAGGTGGGGGTGGGGGTGGGTGCAGCGTCCGTCTGGGTCACGAGAGCGGTCATCGCCTTTCGGTGGGGTGGCCCGCGAGCCCCTCGACAAATCGTCGGAGCGGCTCGGGGCCGGTGAACAGGTGCCCGGTGATGCCGAGGGCCTGGGCGGCCTCGACGTTGTCGGACCTGTTGTCGATGAACACCGTGTCGGCTGCGGTTGTTCCGAGCTCGGCGAGCACGTGCCGGAAGATCGAGGCCGACGGCTTGAGGTCGTCGAGCTCGGCGCTGACGAACACCTGGTCGAACAGGTCGCCGAGGGGCGAGTGCCTGAAGGGCGAGGCGAAGTCCTGGCCCGCGTTCGAGAGGATCGCCAGGCGGGTGCCGCCGTCGGCCAGGTCGGCGATGACGTCGAGGGTGCCGGGCTCGGGCACGAACCACGACGGGAAGTCGGCTGCCCAGAGCTCGTGCACCCGGGTGCGCGACCAGTCGGCGCCGGTGTCGGCCTCGACGGCCCGCCAGTAGCCCGTGGCGGTGAGCCGGCCGTGGTCGAGGGCGTGCCGGTGGGTGCCGTAGCTGGCCCAGAGCGCGGCGGGCTCGACCCCGGCGAGTTCTTCGATGCGCCGACGCGAGGCGTCGTCGGGGAACCGGGAGATCACCTCGCCGTAGTCGAAGACGACGGTGCGGCCGGGGATCGAGATGCTCATCGACCCACCGTATCGGCGGCCCCGGCCGTCTCGGCTCGGGCGGGGGCCCGGACGCCGGCGTCGCGAGCCCGACTAGCGTCGGGGCGTGACCACCGACTCCCGCCCTGCCGATTCGCGCCCCGCCGATTCGCGCCCCGCCGACTCGCGCCCCGCCGATTCGCGCCCCGCCGACTCCGGCCTCACCGCCTGGACGCTCGCCGACGCCGCTGCCTGGATCGCCGTCCCGGCGGTCGACGACGACAAGTACAGCCGCGGCGTGCTCGGCGTCGTGACCGGCTCGACCGCGTACCCGGGGGCCGCGGTCCTCGGCGTGGAGGCCGCGCTGCACACCGGCGTCGGCATGCTCCGCTACCTCGGCCCGTCGCGCGCCTCGGACTTCGTGCTGCACCGACGGCCGGAGGCCGTGACGAGCCCCGGCCGGGTGCAGGCGTGGCTGCTCGGCTCGGGGGTGGACCCTGACCACCTCGACGACGAGACCGCGGAGGGGTTCGAGACGGCCGCCTCCTCGGGGCTGCCCCTCGTGCTCGACGCGGGTGCGCTCTCGCTGCGCGAGCGGGCGACGGGGCCGGTCGTGCTGACGCCGCACTTCCGCGAGCTGGCGAGGGCCTCGGGTCGGTCGGTCGACGAGGTCGCCGCCGACCCGGCCGAGGCCGCGGTGCGGGCGGCGGGGGAGTGGGGCTGCACCGTGCTGGTCAAGGG
>NZ_CAUPYL010000025.1:0-21947 GCF_963515265.1 uncultured Frigoribacterium sp. | reverse complement strand
CGGTCCGGCCGACGCCGAGCGCGTCGCCGTCCGCGGGCCCGTCGCCGTCGTCGCGGGCATCGTCGTGTCCGCCGTCCTCGGCTACGGCGTCCTGGTGACCGTGCCGGCGTCGCTCGCCTGGCAGGGCTGGCTCGTCCGGCTCGTCGGGTTCACGGGCATGACGCCGGGGGTCGCCGCCGTCGCCGCGCTCCTCGTCGCCGCCGCGGCCGCCTTCGTGGTCGCCGTGCTCGCGACGGGCCTGCGGCCGACCTCCCGCCGCTAGGCTGAGGGGGTGTCCACCCTCGCCTCCGTCAACGCCGTCGTCGAACGTCTCTGGCCCCTCTCGGGCGCCGAGTCGTGGGATCATCCCGGCATCGTGGTGGGTGACCCCGACCAGCCCGTGACCCACGTCCGGCTCGCGGTCGACGCGGTCCTCGAGGTCGTGGACGAGGCCGTCGACATCGGTGCCGACCTCCTGCTCGTGCACCACCCCCTCCTCTTCCGCGGCGCGACCACGATGGCCGAGGACACGACCAAGGGGGCCGTCGTCTCGCGCCTCGTACGGGCGGGCTGCGCGCTGATCGCCGCCCACACCAACGCGGACGTCGTCGAGACCGGCACGTCGCGCGTCCTCGCGCACCAGCTCGGCCTCGTCGACCAGCGGCCGATCACCGAGGGGGCGACGAGCTCGACCGGCCTCGGCGTGACAGGCCGCCTGCCTCGGCCCATGAGCCTCGTGTCGTTCGCGCGCCAGCTCGGCGAGCTCCTGCCGCCCACCGCCGCGGGCATCCGCGTGGCCGGTGACGCCGAGCGCGTCGTCGAGACCGTGGCGCTCTGCGCGGGTGCCGGCGACTCCCTGCTCGACCACCCCGACGTCCGTGCAGCCGACGTCTACCTCACGAGCGACCTGCGCCACCACCCCGCGAGCGACGCCCGCGACCTGATGCTCCTCGGCCGGGGCCCCGCGCTCGTCGACGTCTCGCACTGGGCTAGCGAGTGGCTCTGGCTCGACACGGCCGCCGCGCAGCTGCGCGAGGCCCTCCACGACGTCGAGGTCACCCTGAGCGACCTGCGCACCGACCCCTGGGACTTCACGGTCGTGCAGTAGCCCACCCCCACCTCCTGCGCTCTCGTCCTCGACACGGACGCCGCACCACGAACGCCGCACCACCACCGCCGCACCACGACCACGAAGCAGGCACCATGGCCCTCCAAGCAAGCCCCGCCGACCAGGCTCTCCTCCTCGACCTCCAGGCGCTCGACACGGCGATCCAGCAGCTCGCCCACCGGGCGGCGAACCTGCCCGAGATCGCCGTGCTCGCCACGATCGACGGCGATGCCTCGCGCCTCCGCAGCCGCCTCTCGTCGGAGCAGGGCGCCTGGGAGGACGCGCAGACCGAGCTGACGCGCATCGAGTCCGACGTGGCCGTGGTGGTGGCCCGTGCCGAGCGCGATCGCACGCGGCTGGCGTCGTCCTCGTCCGTCAAGGACGTCGCGGCGCTCGAGGGTGAGCTCGTCGCCCTCGCCCGCCGTCAGAGCGACCTGGAGGACGCGCAGCTCGAGGTCATGGACCGGGTCGAGTCGCTCGGCGCCGTCGCCGCGCTGACGAAGTCCGAGCTCGACCAGATCGAGACCCGTCGTGCCGAGGCGGCCGAGGGCCGCGACGCCGGGCTCGGCAGGCTCGAGGTCGAGCGGCGCGAGGTCGAGGCCGACCGAGCCGCCATCGCCGAGAAGGTGCCGGCCGAGCTGCTCGCCCTGTACGAGCGTCAGCGGGCCCGCTACGGCGTGGGCGCGTCGCTCCTCCGCGGCGGGGTCTCGAGCGCGAGCGGCGTGACGCTCACCGGCAGCGACCTCGCAGCGGTGCGGTCCGCCTCCGCCTACGACGTCGTGCTCTGCCCCGACAGCGACGCGATCCTCGTGCGCACTGGCGAGTCGGGCATCTGACCGTCCCGTCGTGACGGGCGGGTGACGCCCGCTAGCATGGTCGACGCGGATGGGTCGGCAAGACGGTCGCGTCACCGCGGGGTCCGCCCCGCGGTGCCGAGGAACGTCCGGGCTCCACAGAGCAGGGCGGTGGGCAACACCCACCCGGGGCGACCCGCGAGACAGTGCAACAGAGAGAAGACCGCCACGGTCGTCGCCGAGAGGCGGCGCCGGGGTAAGGGTGAAACGGCGGTGTAAGAGACCACCAGCGGTTCGGGTGACCGGCCGGCTATGTAAACCTCGCCCGGAGCAAGGTCAGACAGAGGACGCCGAGGCTGCTCGCCGAGTCCTCGGGTAGACCGCTAGAGGGCTGCGGCGACGCAGTCCCGAGAGAGATGGCCGTCCATGGTGCTCACGCACCGGGACAGAACCCGGCGTATCAGCCGGCCCATCCGCCTCAGCCGTGCACGCGGCTGGCACACGACGAGAGGGACCCTGGTCCAGGAGGCGCGCCTCCCGAGCCAGGGTCCCTCTCGTCGTGCCGCCTGCTGCGTCCGCCGGACCGCCTAGGCAGCCGGGCGGGAGCCCGCGGCGAGGGCAGCCGCGCCCATGATGCCCGCGTTGTTGCGCAGCACAGCCGGCACGATCTCGGCGCGGAGGTCGAGCAGCGGCAGGAACTCCTCGTGGTGCTTCGACACCCCTCCGCCGACGATGATGCGCCGCGGGTAGAGCAGCGCCTCGAGGTGCGAGTAGTACTTCTGCAGGCGCTTGGCCCAGTGCTTCCAGCTGATGTCGTCGCGCTCCTTGGCGGCGTACGAGGCCTTCGTCTCGTAGTCCTTGCCGCCGATCTCGAGGTGGCCGAGCTCGGCGTTGACGATCAGCACGCCGTCGTTGATCAGGGCGGTGCCGATGCCCGTGCCGAGCGTCGTCATGATCACCAGGCCGGGGACGTCCTTCGCGGCGCCGTAACGGGTCTCGGCGTAGCCGGCGGCGTCGGCGTCGTTGACGAAGTGGATCGACCGGCCCAGCGTCTTCTCGAAGAGCGCCTCGGCCTCGAAGCCGATCCACTTCTTCGACACGTTCGCGGCCGAGAGGGTCCTGCCGTCCATGATGGCGGCGGGGAAGCAGACGCCCACGGGGATCGTGTCGTCGTCGAGGCCGAGTTCGTCGACGATCTGCTTCACCACCGCCACGATGGCGTCGGGCTCGCCGCCCTCCGGCGTCGGCTTCTTGATGCGGTCGGTGAGGAGCTCGCCCGACTCGACGTCGACGATCGCCCCCTTGATGCCGGTGCCGCCGATGTCGATGCCGACTGCTCTCTGTGCCACGGGTCGTCCTTCTTCCTGGTGCTCGTCGTCAACTGAGGGTGAGGACGTCGGCACCGCGTTCGGTGACGACGAGGGTGTGCTCGAACTGGGCCGTGAGCGACTTGTCACGGGTGGCGACGGTCCAGCCGTCCGCCCAGATGTCCGCCTCGACACTGCCGAGGGTGAGCATGGGCTCGATGGTGAAGACCATCCCGGGCACCATGACGTCGTCGAACTGCGGGGCGTCGTAGTGGGGGATCACGAGGCCGGAGTGGAAGGCGCGGCCGACGCCGTGGCCGGTGTAGTCGCGCACCACCCCGTAGCCGAAGCGGGCGGCGTACGACTGGATGGCCCGGCCGATCACGTTGACCTCGCGGCCCGGGGCGACGGCCTTGATGCCGCGTCGCAGGGCCTCGCGCGTGCGCTCGACCAGGTCCACGGTCTCCTGGGCCGCGTCCCCGACCAGCACCGTGCGGTTGAGGTCGCCGTGCACCCCGTCCTTGAACGCGGTGATGTCGATGTTGACCAGGTCGCCCTCGTCGAGCACGGTGTCGTCGGGGATGCCGTGGCAGATGACCTCGTTGACCGACGTGCAGACCGACTTCGGGAACCCCCGGTAGCCGAGCGTCGACGGGTAGGCGTCGTGGGCCACGAGGAACTCGTGGGCGACCCGGTCGAGCTCGTCCGTCGTCACGCCGGGGCGGATCGCGGCCTCGACGGCGTCGATCGCCTGCGAGGCGATCCGGCCGCTCGCGCGGATCAGCTCGATCGTCGGGGCGTCGTACACGTCGCCGCCGGTGTACGGAGCGGGGCCCGCCTTGCCGACGTACTCGGGTCGGGCGATGGACGAGGGGACCGGGCGGAGTGGCGAGACCCGGCCCGGGGTCAGTGATCCGTCGAGGTCCCGGGGCATGCCGTCCAGCTTAGGGGGAGGGCGGCTGCCCGGGGGCCCGCGCCCCTGTCGCGCCCCGATCGGGGGATTGGTCGGACCGGGGTACATCTGGCAGTCTCCCCCGGGGGACGACGAGACGAGGGAACGCACGTGGGACGCACTTGGAGGACGACAGCCGTCGTGGCGCTGGCGACGGCCGTCGCGGCGGTCGGGGCCGTGATGGCGCCGTCAGCACCGGCACAGGCCGCCGACGGGGCGATGATCGTCCCGGCCACCGGGAGGATCACCGGCACGGTCGGCAGCCACTGTGGGCTGAACGACACGCACTCGGGCACGGACATCGCCCGCCTGCAGGGCGGCCCGGTCGTCGCCGCCGCCGCCGGGAAGGTGCTCTCGGTGGTGCAGTCGACCGCGACGAGCGGCTACGGCACCCAGGTCGTCCTCCAGCACTCCGACGGGTACACGACCCGCTACGCGCACCTCGTCGTCAACTCGACGACGGTCGCGGTCGGGCAGTCGGTCGCACGCGGCCAGACGCTCGGCTCGATGGGGTCGACCGGCGCCTCGACCGGGGTGCACCTGCACTTCGAGATCCGCATCGGCAACGCCGTGCAGGACGGCGTCAACGGGTACTTCACTTGTGGACGCAACGTCACGCAGGGCACGGCCATCGGCTGGTCCTTCCCGGGCCTCGCCGAGGACTCGCCGGACCGCGACCGCGACGGCGTGCCGAACTCGACCGACGCGTGCCCGGACACGGCGGGCTTCGCGCTCTACGCGGGCTGCGAGCTGCCACGGACGGCGAACACGACCGACTTCGACGGCAACGGCCGCGCCGACGTGTTCTACGGCAACCCCAACGGCCAGTGGTGGGCCTCCGACGGAGGCGTGTCCAACTGGCGCAGCCTCGCCCACGGGCACGTCGACACCAGCCTGTTCCAGTTCGCCGACTTCGACGGCGACGGGAAGAGCGACGTCTTCTGGCCTGCGCCGGACGGCTCCTGGCGTGTCTCCTGGGGCGGCGTGACGTCCTGGACGAGGATCAACGGCGCGGCGGAGGCCAAGGGCGAGGAGCTCCAGCTCGGCGACTTCGACGGCGACGGCCGTGCCGACGTCCTCTGGGCGAACTCCTCGCTGCAGACCTGGCAGGTCTCGTACGGCGGGACGTCGCCGTGGACGACGACGGCCGTCGACGTCCCGAACACGGACATCCGGGTGGCCGACATGGACGGCGACGGCCGGGACGACGTGTTCTGGGCCCACCCCACGGGCGCCTGGTGGGCGGCGTCGGGGGCTGCCGTCCCGTGGCGGGTCCTGGCGTCGGCCGGCGTCCCGATGGCCGAGATGGACCTCGCCGACCTCGACGGCGACGGTCGTGCCGACGTCTTCTGGGCCAACCGCGCCGACGGCCGCTGGTACGTCTCCAGCGCCGGCGTCTCGTCGTGGAGCAGCCGGGTGTACGCGGGCGTCCCGCCGGAGCGGCTGCAGCTCGGCGACCTCGACGGCGATCGTCGCGCGGACGTGCACTACGCCGACACGCGGGCAGGAGGGTGGCTGTCGTCCCCCGGGGCGGTCTCGTCCTGGCAGCGGCTGGCGACCTCGGATGCCGACCCGCGCCTCCTCGTGGTCGGCTGACGACCGCGGCCTCTGCGGTCTTCCCGCAGCGCCCGGCCCGCCCCTAGAGTACGAACGAGGCCCCAAGGAGGGGCGGACACGGGGGGCCGACATGACCGACGCGACCAGCACGAGCAGCAGCACGGGGATGTCCCGTGCCGCCAAGACCATCGCGGTCGGCGTGATCGCCGTCGCCGCCCTCCTCGCGTCGGCCCTGGCCGGGCCGGCCGGCCCCGCGGCCGCGGCGGGCGGCTACGACTACAGCCCCGGCGAGCCGATGATCATGGACAACGGCGGCACGATCAACGGGGGCTACGATCAGGTCTGCTCCGGGGGCTACGCCATCAGCGGCGACTCCGGCTTCTTCCTCTTGGGTCAGTTCTGTGCGACCGTCGTCTCCGGCACCGTGAGGAACAACCAGGGCGCGTACGCCAAGAACCTCTACTCGCCTGCGTCGCAGCGGGACCAATCGTTGCTCTACGCCATGGTGCCCGGCGACGACGCCCACCAGATGGTGGCGGACCCCCTCACCGGAGAACAGCCCGGCGACGGGCGGATCGTCGGCTTCATGCCGACCGTCCAGCAACGTCCCGGCATGCTCGTCGGGAAGATGGGGGTCGGCACAGGGTGGACCGAAGGCGCCATCACGGGCGTCGTCGGGGACCTCCTCTGCACGACGATGGAGGTCGCCCCGGGCGATCTGGGCGGCCCGGTCTGGCGCCTCGACGAGAACGGCCTACGCGCGCTCGGCACGATCCGCGGACGGGACTCCTCCGGACACGGCTGCTACCGCCCGATCCAGGAGACGCTCTACGAGTACGGTGCGAACCTGCCCGTCTTCGGACCCGACCAGGGCAGGCCCACCTGGGGCACCTGGGCACCGGGCATGCCCTACCTCGGCGGCACGACGTCGGCCGGCCGGGCCTTCACCATCACCATCCCGACCCGCGCCGACTGGACCCCGTGACGCCCCCGCCCGCCCGGCGGTAGCCTCGCCCCATGACGACTGAGTTCTGGTTCAACACCCGCACGCACGAGGTCGAGGAGGGCAAGGTGTCGCCCGCCGTCGACCGGGCCGGCCCCTACGCCACCCGTGACGAGGCGGCAGCGGCCATCCGGACGATCCAGGAGCGGAACGCCCGCCTCGACGCCGAGGACGCGGCCGACGACTGACGGATCCGGGGCCGGCGTGACCGTGGCCGACGGACGCGTCCACTAGCCTCGACGCAGAGCAGAAAGGCTGTCGATGGACAAGCAGAGGGACTTCGTCCTCCGGACGATCGAAGAACGCGGCATCAAGTTCATCAGGCTCTGGTTCACGGACGTGATCGGCACCCTGAAGAGCGTGGCCATCGCCCCGGCCGAGGTCGAGGGCGCGTTCGCCGAGGGGATCGGCTTCGACGGCTCCGCGATCGAGGGACTCACCCGGTCGTACGAGGCCGACGTGCTCGCGCAGCCCGACCCCACCACCTTCCAGATCCTGCCGTGGCGCGGCGAGATCGACCCGACGGCCCGCATGTTCTGCGACATCACGACGCCCGACGGGCAGCCGGCCGTCGCCGACCCGCGGAACGTCCTCAAGCGCACGCTCGCGCGGGCCGGCGAACGCGGCTTCACGTTCTACACGCACCCCGAGGTCGAGTTCTACCTCCTGAAGGACGCGCAGGGCGGTCCCGACGGGCCGCAGCCCGTCGACTCGGCCGGCTACTTCGACAACGTGCCCGGCGGCACGGCCCACGACTTCCGCCGCCGCTCGGTCCGCATGCTCGAAGATCTCGGGATCTCCGTCGAGTTCAGCCACCACGAGGCGGGACCCGGCCAGAACGAGATCGACCTGCGCTACGCCGACGCCCTGACGACCGCGGACAACATCATGACGTTCCGCACCGTCATCAAGGAGGTGGCGATCGAGCAGGGCGTGTACGCCACGTTCATGCCCAAGCCCTTCAGCCAGCACCCCGGCTCGGGGATGCACACGCACATGTCGCTCTTCGAGGGCGACGGCAACGCGTTCTACGAGGCCGGCGCCGAGTACCAGCTCTCCCGCATCGGCCGGCAGTTCATCGCGGGCCTCCTGCGACACGCACCCGAGATCACGGCGGTGACGAACCAGTTCGTCAACAGCTACAAGCGCCTGTGGGGCGGCGACGAGGCGCCCAGCTTCGTGACCTGGGGCCACAACAACCGCTCGGCTCTCGTGCGCGTGCCGTTGTACAAGCCCAACAAGGGAAACTCGAGCCGCGTCGAGTACCGCGCCATCGACTCCGCCGCGAACCCCTACCTCGCCTTCTCCCTCATGCTCGCCGCGGGCCTCAAGGGCATCGAGGAGGGCTACGAGCTCCCCGCCGAGGCCGAGGACAACGTCTGGGGCATGAGCGACGCCGAGCGTCGCGCGCTCGGCTACAAGCAGCTGCCCGCCAGCCTCGACCACGCCCTCTCGATCATGGAGGACAGCGAGCTGGTCGCTGAGACGCTCGGCGAGCAGGTCTTCAACTACGTGCTGCTGAACAAGCGGCAGGAGTGGAAGTCGTACCGGGCCCAGGTGACGCCGTTCGAGCTGCGCTCCAACCTCGAGATCCTCTAACGGGCCGGCTCCACCATGCCTCGAGCAGCGACGGCGCTGTCCGACCTGGCGCGGCTCGGGTTCGCCGAGCTCGGCACCGCACGCGAGCGGCTGGACCGCCTCGTCGAGGCGACCCCGTCGCTCGCGTCGGCCGTCGCCTCCTTCGCCCGCAGCCCTGATCCCGACCAGGCCCTGTTGCACCTCGAGCGTCTGCTCGAGCGATCGCCCGACGGCGTCGCCGCGTTGCTCGAGGCACGCGCGGGAGAGCGCCTGCTGCGCCTGCTCGGGTCGTCGTCCGGCCTCGCCGAGTTCCTGGTGCGCCGGCCGGCCGAGCTCGAGCTGCTGCTGCAGCCCGCACCCGTTCCCCGCAGTCGCGACGACTACGTGGACGACCTCGTGTCGCGCGTCGCCGGGCTGGTCGACGAGGAGGCGCGGGTCGCCCTCCGCGTCGGCTACCGCCGTCACCTCGTGCAGATCGCCAGCTGGGACCTCGACCGGCCCGACCCGGTCGAGGCGCTCCCCGTCGTCGCCGCTGCCCTCGCCGACCTGGCCGGTGCAGCGCTGCACGCCGCCCTCGACGTGGCCCGGCGCGAGGTGCCGTTCCCCGGGGACGACGTGGCGCGCACCCGTCTCGCGGTGATCGGGATGGGCAAGGCAGGGGCACGCGAGCTGAACTACCTCAGCGACGTCGACGTCGTCTGGGTCGCCGAGGGCGCCGACGGCCTCGAGAACGGGCGGGCGGTCGAGATCGGCACCCGGCTGGCGGTGCACACGGTCCGGGCGATCACGGACCTCGCGCTCGAGCCGGAGCTCTGGGAGGTCGATTCGAACCTGCGGCCGGAGGGCAAGGACGGCGCCCTCGTCCGCACCCTCGAGTCGCACGTCGCCTACTACGAGCGCTGGGCGAAGGGCTGGGAGTTCCAGGCGCTGCTCAAGGCGCGTCCGCTCGCGGGGGACGTCGACCTCGGCGACCGGTACTCCGAGCGCATCGCGCCGTTCGTGTGGTCGGCCGCCCAGCGCGAGGCCTTCGTCGAGTCCGTGCAGGCCATGCGCGAGCGCGTCACCGACCTCCTGCCGGCCGACGAGGTCGACCGGCAGCTGAAGCTGGGGCCCGGCGGGCTCCGCGACGTCGAGTTCACGATCCAGCTGCTCCAGCTCGTCCACGGCCAGGCGGACGACGGCGTGCGGCAGCGGTCGACGCTGGAGGCGCTGGCCGCCCTCGCGCGGCGGGGCTACGTGGGGCGCGCCGAGGCCGCCGAGTTCGACCGCGACTACCGGGTGCTGCGCGTGCTCGAGCACCGCGTGCAGCTGTCGCACCTGCGCCGGACCCACCTGATGCCGACGGACGAGAACGCGCTCCGGGTGCTCGCGCGCGCCTCCGGGCTGAGCTCCTCGGGCACGGGCCTCGTCGAGGCGTGGCGCGAGGTGAAGCGGCGCGTGCGCACCCTGCACGAGCGCCTCTTCTACCGGCCCCTGCTCTCGGCGGTCGCGGCCCGTCCCGAGGAGGACCTCGCGCTCAGCAGCGACCAGGCCGCCGCCCGGCTGGCCGCGATCGGCTTCTCGGACCCGCGCGGCGCCCTCGGGCACATCGCCGCCCTGACCGGGGGAGTCTCACGACGAGCGAGCATCCAGCGGCACCTGCTGCCCGCCATGCTGCAGTGGTTCGCAGACGGGACCGACCCCGACCTCGGCCTCCTCGCCTTCCGCAGGCTCAGCGACGGGCTCGGCGAGTCGTACTGGTTCCTCCGGATGCTGCGCGACTCGTCGGGGGCCGCCCACCGGCTCACGACCGTGCTGTCGTCGTCGACGTTCGTCGCCGACCTGCTCGACCGGTCCCCGGAGGCGGCGGCCTGGTTCGAGTCCGACGCCGAGCTCCGACCACGGACGCTCGCCAGCCTGCTCGACGAGACGAGCGCCACCGTGGCACGGCACGAGTCGAAGGAGGGGGCTGCCGGCGTGCTGCGGCAGGCTCGGCGCCGCGAGGTCCTCCGGCTGGCCATCTCGGGGATCCTCGGCCTCGTCACGATCGACCAGCTGGCGCAGGGGCTCACGGACGTCACGACAGCGACGATCACGGGCGCCCTCGCCCTGGCCCGTCGAGACGTGCCCGACGTCGAGATGGCGGTGGTCGCCATGGGCCGCTACGGCGGCCGCGAACTCGGGTTCGGGTCCGACGCCGACGTCCTCTTCGTCCACCGGGGGGCCGAGGGCGACGACACCTCGCAGCGCCGGGCTGCCGGCGTGGTGGCCGAGATGGGCCGCCTCACCTCGGACGCCCTCGTGCCGCTCGACCTCGACACGGGCCTGCGTCCCGAGGGCGGGAACGGACCCGTGACGAGGTCCCTCGCCTCCTACCGGGCCTACTACGCACGGTGGTCGCTCACGTGGGAGGCCCAGTCGTTGCTCCGCGCCCGTGTCGTGGCGGGCGACGCGGGCCTGGGGGCCGAGTTCACCGCGCTGGCCGACGAAGTCCGCTACCCGGTGTCCCTCTCGGACCAGGAGGTGCGCGAGGTCAAGCGCATCAAGGCGCGGGTCGAGGCGGAGCGCCTCCCCAAGGGCGCCGAGCCGTCCCGTCACCTCAAGCTCGGTCGTGGCTCCCTGAGCGACGTGGAGTGGTTCGTGCAGCTGTTGCAGCTCCGGCACGCGCACGACGTGCCCGGTCTCCGCACGACCTCGACGTTGACCGCCCTCGAGGCGGCGGCCGCCGCGGGGCTGGTCGACGTCGACGACGCGGCCAAGCTGCACGACGCCTGGCTGATGGCGTCCCGCGCCCGTTCCGCCGTCGTCCTCTGGACCTCGCGCACCTCGGACGTCCTGCCCACCGACCGTCGACAGCTCGAGGGCGTCGCCCGCCTGATGGAGTACCCGCCGGGGTCGGCCACGCGCCTCGAGGAGGACTACCTCGCGGTGACCCGTCGCGCACGGGCGGTGTTCGAGCGGGGCTTCTACGGCCTGGACGAGGCGCCGGAGCCTACCGCCTGACCGCGACGGGCGCGACCGGCGTCGCGGTCGCGACGTGCGACACGCCCGAGATGCACTCACCCGGGGGGTGACGCCCGAATTGGTCACGGGTGATTTTGCCGTACCCCGAAAAGGGGGTGCGTACCCCGGTCGAGATGTCTGTCGTGTTTCGGACGCGTGACCGCCCCGCACGCACAGCCCCGCAGTGCCATGGGCATTCCTCACCTCCCGCCGCACGGGCCGAGTCTGCGCAGGACCGTCGGGATCCGACCGTGATCAGGCCTTTCTCCGGGTTCCTTCGTGGGCTCGAGAGGGCACGTGGGGGCCGAGCCGGGTGGGGCCTGCCGCGCCTCCGGCAGGCACCCGGCTCTGTCGGCATTTCGTGCGACACCGATGGGAGGACACGGGCGTACCCCGCCTCGCAGGGCCGAGGCGCCGAACGGGTGGTCGGTTGTGAGTCCCCTCCGAACCGCCGCAAGATTGCACCGACCCGACAGACCCCTTTCCTCGAAGACGCGGAATCGTCCTTTTCCCATCCCCGTGAGGCGGCCCTCGTGTTGACTTTCATCCTCCAGATCCGATCCATGGCAGGCGGCCACGCCGAGCTGTACCTGTTCGCGGTCTACTCGGCCTTCATCTGGATCCTGTGGATCATCAAGGTGCTGCTCTCGCGGCGGTACCGCCCCTTCACGGGGGAGTTCTCCGGCTCCACGAGCGTCGTCGTCCCGGTGGTCGACGAGCCCCTGGACCTGTTCCGCGACGTCATCGGCCGCATGGTCGAGCAGCAGCCGGGCGAGATCATCGTGGTCATCAACGGCAAGCCGAACCCGGAGCTGGCGGCCGTCTGCGACGAGTACGCCCCTCTCGTCCGCTGGGTGCACACCCCCATCCCCGGCAAGCGCAACGCCGTCATGATCGGCACCGAGCTCAGCCGCGGCGACATCACCGTGCTGGTCGACTCCGACACGGTGTGGACGCCGGGGACGCTCTCCGAGCTCGTCCGCCCCTTCGCCCACGAGAACGTCGGCGGCGTCACCACGCGTCAGCGCATCCTGGAGCCCGAGCGCAGCTGGATCACCCGCTGGGCCGACTGGCTCGAGAACTCGCGTGCGCTCTACTCGATGCCCGCGCAGAGCGTCCTGGGACAGATCGGCTGCCTCCCCGGTCGGACGATCGCCTTCCGCCGCGAGATCCTCGTGCGGGTGATGGACCGCTTCATGACGGAGAAGTTCATGGGCGTCTTCCTCGAGGTCAGCGACGACCGCACCCTCACGAACCTCACCCTCAAGGAGGGGTACCGCACCGTGTACCAGCACACGAGCCTCGTCTACACGGACGCCCCGCTCGAAGTGAAGAAGCTGTTCAAGCAGCAGCTCCGTTGGGCCCGCGGGAGCCAGTACAACACGTTCCGGATGATGCCGTGGATGCTCGGGCACGCTCCGATGCTCGCGTTCTTCTTCGCGATGGACATCATCCTGCCCTTCCTCCTGATGGGCGTCATCGGCGGCTGGATCTACCGGGGCATCACCGGGCAGGGCGTCAACCTGTACCGCGGCATCCTGGCCGAGTACGGGGTCTCCACCGGGCTGGTCAGCATCGTGGTGCTGATGGTGCTGTCGTCCGTGCTCAGCATGGCGATCCGACAGATGCGACACCTGGCCGAGAAGCCCTCGGACTTCATCCGCCTGCCCGTCTTCATCATCGTGTCGACCTTCTTCCTCATGCCGATCCGCGTCATCGGGTTCTTCCGCATGGGGCACGCCAGCGGCTGGGGGACCCGTGCCGGCGCCTACGCCGGCGGAGCCGCGGACGACGCGGCCCAGCAGATGGCCCACCAGGCCACCGGCGACGACTCGCTGCGGGTGCTGGAGCGCGAGTTCGACGACGAGGCCGATCCCGGCGTCGACGCCCTCTTCGACCTCGGCGGTTCCTCGACCCCCGCCGGCCCCACGTCGGACGCGACCACCGTCCGACGCGACGACACCGGCGTGGTCCTGGTGCGCAGCCACCGCGCCGAGACGGCCGTCGAGACCGCGCCGTCGCCCCAGGACGACGCCGTGACGACCTCGTCGGCGACCGCCTTCGCCGCGGCCACGGCCCCCGTGGCCGCCGTCGCGCCTCCTCGTCGTCGCCTCAACCCCAAAGCCGGCTTCCCGTACCTGATCGGTGCCGTCATCATCGCCCTGGAGGTGTGGTTCATTGTCTGAGTCCCCGCAGACCTTCGTCGCCCCGCTGCACGTGCAGTCGGGAGCCTGGTGGGCCTCGTCCCACGGGAACGCCCGCCGGACGGCCCTCGGCGCCACCGCGACCGTCGTCCTGTTGGCCATGATCTCGTGGCTCATCTGGATATCGCCGACGGACAACCCCGTCCGGACCGCCGTGCAGGAGGCGGTCGGCACGTCCCCTGCCCAGGTCACCACCCTGAAGGAGGACCGCTCGGCCCTGCTCGACCAGCTCGTCGCAGCCAAGCGGCAGCTCGCCGCGAGCAAGACGGAGCTGGCGGACGTACAGCAGCAGGCCTGGACGTCCGAGGGGCAGCTCACCGACGCACAGGCTCGCCTCGCGTCGGCGCAGGACGCCCTCCGTGACGCCCAGGCCGCGACCGGCGGCGGCTCGTCGGCCGGCGGCGGCAACGGAGGCTCCGGGGCCGTGGCCACCGGGCCCAAGGGCGGCAGCGGCTCCGGAAACGGCTCCGGCTCCGGCAACGGCAACGGCCCGGGCGGGGCCGGGACGACCGGCCCCGTGCCGATCACCGCTCCCTCCCTCGCGGACATCGTCTCGCCCGAGTCTCGCTACTTCGGCCTCTACACGACCCAGTCGCCCTTCAGCTGGTCCGAGTTCGACGACGTGAGCACGAAGATCGGCGCGCAGCCGAACATGTCGGGCTACTTCCAGGGCTTCGACCAGGAGTTCAACGCCACGGCGGTGAACCGTTCGTGGGCCAAGGGCGACCTCCCGTTCCTCACCTGGGAGTCCCGACCGATCGCCGCCGGCAACGAGGCGGTCGTCGACCCGGACTACGAGCTGAGCAAGATCATCGAGGGCGACTTCGACGCGTACCTCACACGCTGGGCCGACGCGCTCGTGGCCAACGGCCTGCCGATGGCCATCCGCCTCGACCACGAGATGAACGGCAACTGGTACCCGTGGGCCGAGGGCGTGAACGGGAACGAGAAGACCGAGTACGTGCAGATGTGGAGGCACGTGCACGACCTCTTCGAGGCACGCGGCGCGAACGAGCTCGTCGCCTGGGTCTGGGCCCCCACCAGGGTCGAGGGCGTGCCCACCAAGAACAGGGGCGTCGAGTACACGGCGAGCCTCTACCCCGGTGACGACTACGTCGACTGGGTGGGCATGACCGGCTACCTCCGGAACAGCCCGGAGACGCCCCAGACCGGCGACTTCCAGGGCACCTTCGGCAAGACGCTGGCGCAGCTGCGGCAGATCACGACGAAGCCCATCATCCTCGCCGAGATGGGCGCGGCCGAGCTCGGCACGACGAAGGACGCCCAGAAGCCGAAGTGGATCGACTCGCTCTTCAGCGAGCTCGCCAAGCCGGAGAACGACGACATCCTCGGGTTCTCCTGGTTCAACCTCACGGCCACGACCGTGTCCAGCGGCTCGTACCTCACGAACGACTGGCGGATCGTCTCCCGGCAGGACTCCCTCGACGCCTTCCGCCGCGGCATCGCCCGCACCGACACCGACTTCGCCCTGAGGACGCTGCCGTGACCACGGCCGACGACTCGCGGCTCCCGTCCCTCCCCACCCCCTCCGCCCCACTGACTGCAGCACCCCAGATCGCGAGGAGCGCATCATGAGCAAGAACACCAGCCCGGCCGACGGCGCCGGCACCGACCCCCAGTCCGTCGACGCCGCGGTGACGTCCGCCTCGACGAAGCCCCGCATCAGCGTCATCGGCACCGGCTACCTCGGGGCGACCCACGCCGCCGCCATGGCCGAGATGGGCTTCGACGTCATCGGCGTCGACACGGACCCCTCGAAGGTCGAGGCGCTCAGCCAGGGCCGAGTCCCCTTCTTCGAGCCGGGACTGCCCGAGCTGATCCTCCGCCACGTCGAGTCCGGTCGTCTGCTCTTCACGACGGACATCGCCGAGGCCGTCGCCCTCTCCGACGTGCACTTCATCTGCGTCGGCACGCCGCAGCGCCGGGGGAGCCACGCCGCGAACCTGAGCTACGTCGAGGAGGCCACCCGCAAGGTCGCCGAGTCGCTCAGCCACGACGGCCTGATCGTGGGCAAGTCGACCGTGCCGGTCGGCACCGCGGCCCGCCTCCGGGAGATCGTGGCCGGCGTGCTGCCTGCGGGGGTGTCGGCCGACGTCGTGTGGAACCCGGAGTTCCTCCGCGAGGGCCACGCCGTCGAGGACACCCTGCGTCCCGACCGCATCGTCTTCGGCGGCACCGACGTCCGCAGCGAGGCGATCCTCCGCGAGGTCTACGCCGACCCGATCTCGACGGGCACGCCCGTCATCTCGTGCGATCTGCCGACGGCCGAGCTCGTCAAGGTCAGCGCGAACGCGTTCCTGGCGACGAAGATCTCGTTCATCAACGCGATCAGCGAGCTCTGCGAGGCCGCCGGGGCGAACGTCTCGACGCTCGCGGACGCCCTCGGCTTCGACGACAGGATCGGCCGCAAGTTCCTCAACGCCGGCCTGGGCTTCGGGGGCGGCTGCCTGCCGAAGGACATCCGTGCGCTGATGTTCCGCGCCAACGAGCTGGGCGCCCACCGTGCCGTCGGTCTCATGCAGCAGGTCGACGAGATCAACATGGCCCAGCGCCAGCGGGTCATCGACCAGGCCATCGACGCCTGCGGCGGGTCGGTCCTGAACCGGCGCATCGCCGTGCTCGGCGCCGCGTTCAAGCCGCACACGGACGACGTCCGCGACTCGCCGGCCCTGAACGTGGCGGCGGCGCTGCACCTGCGCGGAGCCCAGGTGCTGGTGGTGGACCCGGAGGCGACCCAGACCGCCCAGCGCAGCTTCCCGACCCTGTCGTTCGCCGACAGCATCGAGGAGGCGGTCTCGGACGCCGACGCCGTGCTGCTGCTGACGGAGTGGCCCGAGTTCGTCAGCGCGGAGCCCTCGGCCCTCGCCGAGCTCGCGGCCAACCCCGTCGTGATCGACGCGCGGAACGTGCTCGACGCCGAGGTCTGGTCGAGCGGCGGCTGGGAGGTGCGACCCCTCGGCGGTCGTCGCACCCCGGCTCAGCGACGCGTCCTCACCGGGAGCAGCCTCCCCGCCTGACGCCGGCCGACGACGCGAGGAGGCCCGCACCCCGAGGGGTGCGGGCCTCCTCGCGTCCGGCAGCCACGACGGCGGACGGGGCGCGACCGTCTCGGTCACGCCCCGTCCGGTCTCGCCTAGACGCCGAAGTAGAGCTCGAACTCGAAGGGGTGCGGGCGCTGGGCCATCGGCAGGATCTCCTTCTCGCGCTTGTACGCGATCCAGGTCTCGATCAGGTCCTCGGTGAACACGTTGCCCTTGGTGAGGAACGCGTGGTCGGCCTCGAGCGCGTCGAGGGCGCCGTCGAGCGACGCGGGCACCTGGGGGATGCCCTTCGCTTCCTCGGGGGGCAGCTCGTAGAGGTCCTTGTCGACGGGCTCGTGCGGCTCGATGCGGTTCTGGATGCCGTCGAGGCCCGCCATCAGCTGCGCGGCGAACGCGAGGTAGGGGTTCGACGCGGCGTCGGGGACGCGGAACTCGATCCGCTTGGCCTTGGGGTTCGTGCCCGTGATGGGGATGCGGATGGCCGCCGAGCGGTTGCCCGCCGAGTAGACCAGGTTGACGGGGGCCTCGAAGCCGGGGATCAGGCGGTGGTAGGAGTTGATCGAGGGGTTCGTGAAGGCGAGCACGGCGGGTGCGTGCTTCAGCAGGCCGCCGATGTACCAGCGAGCGAGGTCGGAGAGCCCGCCGTAGCCGTTCTCGTCGTAGAACAGGGGCTTGCCGTCGCTCCAGAGCGACTGGTGGGTGTGCATGCCCGAGCCGTTGTCGCCGAAGAGCGGCTTGGGCATGAAGGTCGCGACCTTGCCCCACTGCTCGGCGGTGTTCTTGACGATGTACTTGAACTTCAGGATGTCGTCGGCCGCGTGGACCATCGTGTCGAACTTGTAGTTGATCTCCTGCTGGCCGCCGGTGCCCACCTCGTGGTGGGCGCGCTCGAGCTCGAGGCCCGAGTCGATCAGCTTGAGGCTGATGTCGTCGCGGAGGTCAGCCGTCTTGTCGACCGGGCTGACCGGGAAGTAGCCGCCCTTGTAGGCGGTCTTGTTGGCGAGGTTGCCGCCCTCCTCGACACGGCCCGTGTTCCAGGCGCCCTCCTCGCTGTCGACGCTGTAGAAGCTGGCGTTCTGCTTCACCTCGTAGCGGACGTCGTCGAAGATGTAGAACTCGGCCTCGGGGGCGAAGAACGCCGTGTCGGCGATGCCGGTGGAGGCGAGGTACTTCTCGGCCTTCTTGGCCACCTGGCGCGGGTCGCGGCTGTAGAGCTCGCCGTTGCGCGGGTTGAAGATGTCGAACACGAGCACCAGGGTGCGCTCGGCACGGAAGGGGTCGACGTAGCCCGTGGTGACGTCGGGGATGAGCTGCATGTCCGACTCGTGGATCGACGCGAAGCCGCGGATGGAGGACCCGTCGAAGAGCTGGCCGACGGAGAAGAACTCTTCGTCGACGGTGGACGCGGGGATGTTGAAGTGCTGCTGGACGCCGGGCAGGTCCGTGAACCGGATGTCGAGGAACTTGACGTCGGTGTCCGTGATGAACTTCAGCACCTCGGAAGAATCGGTGAACATCTAGGTGTCTCTCCAATGGGCTCAGATCGGTCAGACTGCCGGACGCAGCCTTCGACGACGTTATGGCGGGGCCGTTTCGTCGCGGTGTCCCCATTGTTTCAGAGATGTTACGGGTGCCGCGTCGGTAGGCTCGGCGGCATGCACGACGACCGATCCCGTCCTCCGTCCGACCCTGTCGACGGCGGTGCGGCGCCCCGGCAGGACTGGCCGGGCCAGCGCCTCGGCCTGCCGCGCACGGGCCCGCGCTCGATCGCCCGCCTCGGTCGCCGGATCGCCGGGGTGACGATCGACTGGGCGCTCGCGTACGTCGTCGCGTTCGCCTTCTTCGACGGCCAGGGGCTCGCCATCACGGTCGTCTTCAGCGTCGTCCAGATCCTCTTCCTGGTCACCCTCGGCGGCACCGTCGGCCACCTGGTCCTCGGCATGCGCCTCGTCCCGATGGCAGGTGGCCGGACCGGCCTCTGGCGCCCGGTCGTCCGGACGCTGCTGCTCGCGGTCGTCATCCCCGCGGTGGTCTGGGACCAAGACCAGAGGGGTCTGCACGACCGCGTGGCGGGGACGGTCCTCGTCCGCGTCTGACCGACGCTCCACAGACGGAGGCGCCCGTCCCCTCGAGGGGGACGGGCGCCTCCGTCCGTCGCTGGCCCGATCAGCGGGTCGCGTCGATCGTCAGCGCGGTCGTCCGGCACGCACCTTGAACGGGTCGACGCCCTTGGGGATCGGCAGGCCGTTCTTGCCCAGCGACTGGAGGCGGTTGCTCACGGCGAGCACCTCGTTCCGGTTCAGCGACGACTTGATCTTGTTCATGCGGCCGGCGATCTTGTGCAGCGGCACGGACTCGGCGTCGGGGCCGACGTGCAGCACCGTGATGGGGACGTTGGGCAGGATGCGCGCCACCTTGCGGCGCTCCTCGTCGACGAGCTTCTTGGTCTGCGCGACCGAGCCCTCGCCGATCAGCACGACGCCGCCCTTGCCGACGGCGCGGTAGACGGCTGCCTGGGAACGGCCCTGGACCGCGACGGGCATCTCGGCGGCGCGCCACGAACGACGGAGGCCGCTCTTCATGACGGCGCCCACGGCGCCGGGCTGCCCCTCGATCTGCGAGTAGGCGGCCCTCTCGGCCTTGCGGCCGAGGACGATCAGCAGCAGCAGGACGCCGAGCATCAGGCCGACCACGATGTAGAGCACGAGCGCCAGCACGTTGCCCGCCGAGAGGAAGAGACCCGCGAGGACGCCGGCGGCGACCGGCAGCAGCAGCGCCAGCAGCATCAGCGGCAGCGCCGACTTGTCGACGCGGCGGGTCATCTTGAACACCTGCCACATCTGCTTGAAGCGGCCCGGTTCCTTGGGCGGCTTCGGGGACGTGTTCTCCGGTGACGTGCGTCGTGCCATGCAGACCAGGATACGGGGTCGCGAGCCGCCGTGGGTCCTCCCCGAGGGCTCGCCGTCGTCGGTCGTCCCCGACCGGGACGAGGAGGGACTCGTCCGCCCCTCAGAGACCAGCACGATGACCCCATGGTCACCTCCTCACTCGGTCCCTACGAGCTCGCGCCGGGGTCTTCCTGGCCCCCCGGTCCGGGCGGCGCCGTCGAGGGCACCGCGCCCGACGGCGGCCGGGTGGTGCTGCGCCGCTCCTCGCCGGCCCTCGTCGCGGCGGCGAGCTCGTCGCCGCACCCGCACCTCCTCCGCCCGGTCGACGTGCTGGTCGACGACGAGGGCGCCCTCGTGGTCGTGACGGACGAGCCGGGCGGGGAACGACTCGACCGGTGGGCTCGGCGCCGCGGCACCCTGTCCGCAGGGGAAGCCGTCACGGTCCTGCTGCCCGTGCTCTCCACGGTCGCCCACCTGGCCCGGCGGGGGACGGTGCTGGGCGGCATCGGCCTCGCGGACGTCGCGCTCGACGACCGGGGCGCCCCGGTCCTCGTCGGCGGCAGGACCGCCCAGCCCGGTGCGACGCCGCCCGCGACGGCGACCGAGGGGGCCCGGGCCCTCGTCGAGGCCGTGGCTCGTGAGCTGTCTCCTCGCGACCGGGCCCGGTTGCTGGGCCCGGAGGGTGCCGACACCTGCCTGGACGAGCTCGTCGAGCGGGTCCACGACCTTGCTCCTCCCGTCGCGTTGCCGACCGTCGTGCCGAGCACGGACCTCGAGGCGGCGGTGGTCGCCTGGCGACCACCGCCGGGGGACCCGCCGCGGTCCGGGTGGACCAGCGTCCTGCCCGAGTCCGCGCTCCTCGACGGCGTCGCGGACTGGTGGGAGACGGTCACGGTCGTGCCGATCGTCGACCGGCTGCGGGCGGTCAGGCCACGCTCCTGGGTCCTGGCCGGCCTCGTGGCAGTCTCTCTCGTGGTGGGGGCAGCCGTGGTGCCGCGGGGCGACGGTTCTGACGTCGGGCGGTCCGACCCGGCTCAGCCCGCGGCGACGTCCCCTGCCGATCGGGGGTCCGGCGCGGCCGCGTCGGCGCCCGGCCCGGTCACCGGCGTCCCCGTCCCGGACCGTGCCTCCGACGAGCCCGTGAGCACGGAGGAGGCGGCGGTCCGGGGCGACGACCCGGTCGCGGCGGCCGCGGTCCTGCTCCGAGCCCGGGTCGCGTGCGTCCGCGAACCGTCGACGTCGTGCCTCGCGGCCGTCGACCAGGCAGGGTCGCCTGTGGCGGCGGGAGACTCCCGGACGATGGCCGACCTCGCCTCGGCAGGCGACCTGGTCCTGCCCACGGTCGTCGAGGCGGAGGTGCAACGGCTGGGTGAGACCGTCCTCCTCGCCTGCCGCACGGCGAACGACGAACCGGCCTCGGTCCTCGTGGTGAGGACCGAGGCCGGCTGGCGTCTCAGGGAAGTGACGCGCCGCTGACGCGCGCGATCACGGGGGCGTGGTCAGATGCCCAGGACCCCGGCGAAGTCGCCGGCCTCGAGGCGGGTCTTGACCGCCACGAGGAACCGGGCGGCGTCAGCACCGTCGACGATGCGGTGGTCGTACGAAAGGGCCAGGTAGACCATCGAGCGGACGGCGATCGCGTCGGCGCCGTCCACGGAGACGACCACGGGACGCTTCACGACCACGCCGGTGCCCAGGATCGCGACCTGGGGGAGGAACACCACGGGAGTGTCGAACAGGGCGCCCCGCGAGCCAGTGTTCGTCACCGTGAAGGTGCCGCCGGCCAGCTCGTCGGGCTTCAGCTTGTTGTCGCGCGTGCGCTGCGCCAGGTCCGCGATCTGAGCGGCGATGCCGGCCAGGTCGAGGTCGGACGCGTCCTTGATGACGGGCGTGAGCAGACCGCGCTCCGTGTCGACGGCCATGCTGACGTTCTCGTGGTCCGGGTAGACGATCGAGTCGCCGTCGACGGTGGCGTTCAGCTTCGGGTGCGCCTTGAGCGCCTCGGCGGCCGCGAGCGTGAAGAACGGCAGGAACGACAGCTTGTTGCCGGTCTTCTCGAGGAACGCCGCCTTGTTCGCGTCACGGAACGTCGCGACGGCCGTGACGTCGACCTCGACCACGCTCGTCAGCTGGGCCATCGCCTGCATCGACTGGACGGCGCGCTCGGCGACGACCTTGCGCAGACGCGTCATGGGCACGGTCGTGCCGCGCAGCGGCGAGACCTCCACGGGCGCCGACGCCGGGGTCGACGTCGTGGCCGCCGAGCTGGCGGCCTCGACGGCGGCGAGGACGTCCTCCTTGCGGATGCGGCCGCCGACGCCGCTCCCGGTCAGGGTCGAGATGTCGATGCCCTTCTCGTTCGCGAGCTTCCGGACCAGCGGCGTGACGTAGCCGGTCGGAGCCGACGACGAATCGGCCGAGGCCGCCGGGGCAGCAGCTGCGGGTGCGGCGGCTGCCGGGGCAGCAGCTGCGGGTGCGGCGGCTGCCGGGGCAGCAGCTGCAGGAGCAGCCGCCGGGGCGGGAGCTGCTGCTG